>CAZKDT010000086.1:0-9218 GCA_964551515.1 uncultured Desulfobacteraceae bacterium
CCTCAATCCATTTGGGATTTAAATATCTGGATCTAAGTTCTCGGCCAATGGTTCTGGACAGATCTTCCACCTTGATTTTGTCCGGGATTCTTTGCATGGTAATAAGGGTATCCGGAGCCTGCCCCTTTTCTTTTTTAACTGCCAGAGAAAGTCCTCCCAGATACTGAAACATGTCATCATTGTCCATGGTTCCATAGATGTTTGAAGATATGGAATGGACAGCCACATCCACTCCCCTGAGGTTTTCTTTTAATATATCTTTTGCATTTTCTCCCCATTTTCCTAGACCAAAGGCGTAGCCTACTCTGTTTTCATAGACTTTGACGATTTCATCATCAGATTCCCAGAAGCCGGAATTGCCGGTCATTTCGGAAACCCCGGTGCCATAGGAGCCGGGTTTTTCGGTAAATATCCTGATTCTGGAAAGGATGCCCGCCTTTTCTTTATCCATTCCGGATTCAATAAGCCGACCTTTTATTTGACGGCTATGTTCACTTATCAGATTTTCAATATCGGTTTGAAGCGCTGCTTTTTGGACCGCTTTGTCTAAGAAAAGGATCATGTTGGGAAAAAGATCTCTATAAAGTCCCGAGGGATTCATCAGAACATCGATCCTGGGTCGGTTTAATTTTTTGCCCGGAATCACCTCAGTTCCGATAACCCGGCCGGACTTATCCCATTTGGGTTTAAGACCCATGAGATAAAGAATGGCGCTTTCGTTGATCCCTTCGTTCCTGATGGTTTCCGTGGCCCACAGGACAACAGCAACCTTGTCCGGGTATCTATCCTTTTCTTTCAAACTTTTGCTGATTATCTGGTGGGCGGCCTGTTTCCCGAGGTCCCAGGCAGAAGATGAAGGAATTTTATCAGGGTTAAAGCCAAAGAAGTTTTTTCCGGTGGGAATGGACCCTAAGTTTCTTATGGGGTCATTCCCCTCACCAGATGGGACGTAGCCTCCCTCAAGGCCCTTGATCAAATAACTAATTTCTCTATGACCGGAGATCAAAAGAACTTTTCTAACATTTTCTTCTTTTGCTTTAATGTTTCGCTTTACAATGGCATTGATTGTTTCTTCCAGGGCTTCGCCTTGAGGCGAGATACCAAAAGTATGCAGGCCATAGGGCATGAGATTTTCTCTAAGTTCAAGAAGGTAATGTTCAATTTTTTCAAGGTTTTTTTCGTTAAACTCGGTTATGCCAAGGTCTTTAAGAATTCCCATCTCTGTGGCGAGATCTTTTATTTTTTCAAGTTTGCCGGAGGTCGTCAGGCTTCCCATGGAGACGCATCTGTTATAGCTGCTGATCATATCATAAAGACGAGCATACTCGTGATAGAGCCCCCCTTCTTTTACAGCCGGGATAAAGTGGTCAATAACCACGCCTCTGCCTCTTCTTTTGGCCTGGATGCCCTCACCCACGTCATCCACAATATAAGGATAGATGTTGGGTATATCGGTTATAAGCACATCCGGCGGGCAAGTCGGAGAAAGTCCAGCCTGCTTGCCGGGAAGCCATTCATGGGTGGCATGGGTTCCAAGATGAACCATCGCATCTGCATGAAAGACGTGTTTCAGCCAAAGATAGGCGGCGATGTACTGGTGATGGGGAAATAGGGTGGGGGAGTGATAGAGCTTCATGGGATCGTCTCCCCAGCCCCTTGACGGCTCAGGCATGATGACAACATTTCCCAGTATGACCGCAGGGATAATGAACTCATTATTGTTGATCATGATTTTGGAATCTTCTACTCTTCCCCATTGCCTGATCACGTTTGACCTGAATTCATCCGGAAGCCGTTCAAACCATTTCTTATAGGTTTCTATCTGAAGTCTGATGACCTTTTTACTCTCGATCATCTTATCAAGCTCGCCGGGGGCCCAGCTTCCGATATTCCTGCCGTACTTCAGGACAAGATCCTTAATGCCTTCTTCTTTTAATTCTCTGCCGGATGCAGTGTGATAGCACTCTTTTTTCATCCTTTTAAGGATGAGTTCAAGACTTCTGAAGACATTCAAATAACTCGCTCCCACATTTTGCTTGCCCTGGCTGTGATTATAATAAAGGATGGCAACTTTTTTGTTTTTGTTTGCTTTTCTCTTTAATTGTATCCACATCTTTAGCCGGGGAATAATCAGATCGATATTCTCTTTTACAGGTTTGTGAATAAACAGGACTCTGCCGGTGTCTTTGTCTATAATTTTGACCTTTCCGGTTAAAGGAGTCGGTTCGATGAGGCCGGATATTTCAGGGTTTGCAATGGCCCAGACAACATCCAAAGGGGATATGCCGATGGGATCTTTTCGCCACTTATCAATCGTATTTGAGTAAAGGTTAATGGCGTCAAAGATGGGTATATCCAAATCCATAAGAGCAGATCTAAGTTTATCATTTATGGCCGAATAGAATTTAAGGGAAAAGGCTAAAACCAAATCTACTCTTGCACGTTTAATTTTATCCATAAGGAGTGAAGTTGCGACCTTATAATCTTTGCCAAATGCAGCAACCACATTGAACCCTTCATCTTCAAGTCTTTTTATCAGGTAATCAACCGTTTTTACCTGTCCTTGTATCAAGGAATTGGAAAAAAGCATCATGCCAATCCAGGGTGCGTTTTTATCGTATTGCATCCTTTTTTTATACCACTTTATGTATTCTTCGTAAGTTGTAAAAACTTTTTTTTCATCCATATGATAAATACCATAACCGGGGAGCTTCACAACCGGTTTATAGTTTATTGATGGATCAATCTCTTTATTCGCCACTCGATAAATAAGGTTTTGTATATTAACTATAGACAAGTTGCTGAAATATTCCGAAATGTCGGGATTAAAAATAAAACCCTTTTTTTTAAGGCCCTCATCATCCCTTGAGCCACGCAGAGCATATATTCTTTTTTTGCCTGTATCCACATTTTCTATCAGGTACTTGCTGAGATCACTCATCATGACATCAACGATAATGACTTTTGACGTATTGATAAATTCTCTTGCCGAATTGTTTCCTTTAATATCGTGATTTGTAAAAAGCTTGATTTTAGTATTGCCGGGGATTTGAAGTTCATTAATTGCTTTATTGACAAGATAGGTATCAGAATCGATGACCAGAAAAGATATATTTTCAGCCATGGAAATTGAAGGAAGAAAAAACAATGCAAACAGGCACAGAACTATAATAATTTGTTTCATGCGATCACCTGTTCCGGCTTCTAAAATAAACACCGTTTAACAGGCTGTTTAAAGCGGTTTTCAATACTACCGGAATATCATTTGCTTTGACAAGGTCTTTTAATTTCTCAATCTGTTTTCCGGCTATATCTTCGGCAATTTCTTTGCACCAGATATTATAGCAGGTAAGATCTTTAAGCAGCCCTTTTTCATAGTCATCACTTAACGCAAGGGCAGATTCGATAAAACCGGAATAACGCTGATCGAGTAAAATTTCTTCAAGAGCGCCAATAAAGACGCTTTTTTGAGGGACGCAATCACATTTAACACTTGATACCAGTGCATATATGCTGACCTTTCGTTCCTTGAGCCGCTGGAAAATATTTCGAGAAACCACGATGCTGTTTTGTTTTAAAATGGCTTCCTGAACAGCTTCATAGACCGCCTTTGAGATGAGTTCCCCCATCTTTGTATGACCACCTGAGCTATCAATCAGTATTCCTTCACCCTGCACAACGATTATATTATCTGTTCCGGTTCCGGTGGCGCGATGCAGTTTTGATGAATAGCTGCTTCTTATGTCCATGTCCATCAAGGCTGCGGTTTTTGCTTCTGTGGCGCTGATAATTGCTCTTGTCATGGCCCTTGAAGTGAGTTTCATGTTAGACAAAATAATAATATTGATGGTTCCGGGTTCATAATAGTTGCCCACATCCTTTGACATCCTGACCGCATTTGACTTCACACCGGCCGTTACTAAAGCGAATACCTCCATGTCTCTAAATTTTTCCCGCTTGATGGCCAGGTTGTCCATGTCCGCGCCTGTATAAAGAAAACTGGCTGTCGCCTCTGATTTTTTAATTACCTGATATACCCGTTTTCTTATATTGCTCAGGCTGGACTTGTGGTTTATCCCCCAGCAGGGTGGGGAGGAGTAATGATTGCCCACAGATATTATGCCGTTACGCTCTCCTTCAAGGGTAGAGGCTAAAGACATGGGTTTCTTGAAGTCAATAATCAGGCTCTTGTTTAAAAAATCATGGATGTGGCTGTAGAAAATGCCCGCATGTTTTATGTAATCAAGATCGAGATCAAGACTGCGGGATTTGAATATCTTTTCTTCGAGAACCTGATTTCCTTTTTTTGAAAACTCATCCGTGTAAATTCTTGATGCGAGCCAGGAGACAAAATAGCCAGTATGGGTGGCAGCCCGGCAGGTGAGGTTACAAGGGAAGTAATATATTCTTCCGTTTTTTACGGCATCCACATCCTTCCAGCCCGGACGATTGAAAAATTTTTCTGCGGTTTCCCTGTCTCCACCACAGCCATAGATAACTTGAGGGTTAAACGTTACCCACTCCTCTTTGGTAATGACGACAATATTTCCCTTTTTACCGAGAACGGGCGGAATACCGCCTGCGGCCCTGATCATCTCGTTTTGAAAAGAATCATCCCCGGGGGTCATGACCGGGTCGCGACCCATGAGTCGCAACACTCTTTTCCTTTTTGAATCGGGAATTCTGTCAACTTTCTCGGAAATAATCCGAAGTTGTATTTTTATCTCATCAATTAACCTGGCAGCTTGTTTTTCTTTATTAAAGATACTTCCCAGCAGAGTGATATTTTTATAACTGTCAGATATGGAATTTGTTTCAAGGTCGATGAACTTGCATTTTCCATGGGCGAATCTTTTCATTACTTTTTTATGCAGACGGGAAAGAAAGATAATATCCGGCTGAATGGCTTCAATCGCCTTGAGGGAGGGTGAGAAAAAACCGCCGACTATCTTTTTGGAGCCTGGTTCACCGGGATAATTGTCATGATATGTGACGGCCTTGACAGCATCACCGGCGCTGACCTTAAATATTATTTCAGTGATGGAAGGTACAAGTGATACAACTCTTTCCGGTCTTTTGTCGATTGTAATACTTTTGCCCCTGGAATCAGCAAATGTTACAGGATAGGAAAGTGCGGGGGACGTTGTCCAGAGTGTGATAAATAAAATTATACACAGTAATCCGAACGATTTGATTGTGAATATTTTTTTCATTTGAAATACCTTTTTTGTCAGAGCTAATATAGAATTAACTTTTAAAAAATAAAAAATTGCTATTCTGGCACATAAACCATGGTTCCATCTTCAAGTCTGTAAGCAATTCCCAGGCGTTCTCCGCGGCCCTGCACCTTTTTCTTTGTGACCTTTATCGCTTCGATCTTTTTACCCTTTTTGGTAATTATCTCAAGTTCGGCGTTTTTGCTTTTTTTCATAATGGTTATTTCCGATTTTTCACTGAAAAGATCTTGCAGATGATAAGCTGTAAACAGGGTGACAATAAGCCCTACGATAAAGACAAGTCCGATGTCAAAAAGATTGGCAACCCCTGTCATGGGATCATTATCACTGAAAGCCTGAGCTCCTAACTCTTTATTTCGAATACTGCTCCTTCTTCTTTTAAAATATTTCATGAGCTAAATTCCTTATTCTGGCAACTCAGCTACTTAACCATTCAACAACTATTCAACCAATTCCCCGGTTAAAAGCTCTGTCGCCAGTTCCATATTTTTTATATCTTCTTCCACCCATCTTCTTTTTACGGTATAGAAAAAAAATGAAATTATTCCCAGTGCAAGGCCAACTACCGTTGTCGTAAAGGCTATTACCAGATCTGAAGAAAGCTTGGTCATATCTCCCTGTCCAAGAGCTGCCAGGCCGGTTCCCATGGGGATGAGTGTTCCGATGAGACCCAGGCCAGGGGCTATTCTGACGAGCATTCTCAGCCTGTCCATCGATTTCCACAGCTTTAATATGTTTTCCTGTATCAGGTTTTCGATTTCAATTTCAAATGTTTGATTGCTTGCGGAAACCACTGCTTTAAGATTATTAATATAATTATTGACCCTGTGCGATAAAACGCCTTTGTTTTTTCCTTCTTTCATAATATCCGGAAGATTTTCCGGAGCGTATTTATTCAGCCTGACCCTTTCAAGCCATTCGGCAAAAAAGCTGCCGGAATAAATCAGTATAAGCAGTGTCAGCACAACAAGGAGAAACAAAACAGGATATAGAAGAGAAGAAGCGATAAGGTAAATAAATGTTTTTAAAAGTGCACCGATGTCCAATTTTAGTTCCTCCTTATTTTTCTTTTCATTAAATAAAAACCAAATAAAATAGAGCTTATAATAATTAATAGGTATAAAATAAATTGATCAGTATTTATTATATTTATTTCGCCTTTGTAGGCCGCAAGTCTATAAATTTTGTCGAGATCTGAAAATTGTGGCATAATGATAACGGAAAGAATAAAATAGACTGAAATCATCAGCATGAGAGAGCCAAGGATAGCCTCAGGCGTTGAGTCAGATAGAGCTTTCCAGAAACTCATTATGAGCATAGCAGCAATGTTAATGACAATAAATCCGGCATAAGCGCATAAAACAGCCAAATTGCCGGAATCAGGAAAAAAGGCGACAAGAAAACCCGCACTGAAAAAAATGACCATAATGCAAACAGGGCAGGGGATGACCATAAAAAGCCAAGCATGGGTTATATGTTTTTTGCTTTTTTGTCTTTTGACAAGAATAACTCCCCAGATAAGAAGCAAACAAGCCATTAGCACATGTATGAACATGCCTGACTTTAAAAAAGTCTGGATAGCTTCAAAATGGGTAATTATGCTCATTTTTTCTAAAATTAAAGATGAGAGCATAAAAATAAAAAAATAAACAACACTGTAAACAGAAAAAAATAAAATCTTTAATTTTAATTTTCTTTTCAGTGAAAGTAAATAGTAGAGGCCTACACCACTTTTTAAAGCAAAGATGCCTATGGTAAAGGTTAAACCGATAAACAGGCTCTTTAGTTCCATGATGTCATATGAATAAAGCAAAAGAAGTGTAAAAAGTGAGCTGGGGAGCTATCAAGGAAAATATGCTCCCCAGCCGTGTATGCTAATAGTCATACCTCATACCAATAAAGAAACTCCTTCCCGGCATGGGATATCCTTTTACGTATTCGTACTCCTTGTCCAGGAGGTTTTGAATTTCGCCTCGCAAGGTCAACCCTCCGTACTTCTTAAAATCGAGAATCTTCTTGTTGATCGTAAAATTGGCTACGGTAAAGCCACCTTTTTTAATCACATTAACAGTCGGCCAGACATAATTCTCCCAATCTTCAACCTTTTGCTCCCCGGTATATGCGAAGTTGAGATTGGCGGAAAGACCTCTGGAATCGGAGAATGTTATACCGTAGGACAAATTAAGATCTGATGTATAATTAAGGTCTTCATGTGTTTCCTCGTCTTCATATTCTGTAAGATAGACAAAACTGGCATATGGTTTTATCTCATAGTCCCAGCCAAAAAACGCTCCTATATCAAAAGAAAACTCTCCTTCCACACCCTCGATGGTGGCGTCACTAATATTTTCCCACGTGCTTATGCCGCCCGGTTTTGCAACTTGCTCTATCTTATCCTCAAAATCGGTATAAAAATAGGTAAGGGAAGAATTGAAGGAGCCGTAAGAAAAGTCTATTCCCCCTTCGTAGGTTTTGCTTTCCTCGGGGTCCAAATTGGGGTTGCCCAAGTAATGCGTCCCCCAGACAACATAGTCCGCTGCCATCTGATCGGCAGAAGGAATCATAAATCCTTCGCCATAGTTGGCCCTAAGCTTCAGATAATCCGTGATGAGATAGGCCACGCCAAACCGGGGAGACAGGTTATCATCATCTTCGGTCCTTCCCGCAGGTTCTTTGACTTCCACATCGTATTCATCATATCTCAGGCCGCCTGAGACAATAAACCTCTGGTCAAAAAGTCTGGTTTTGGCCAACAAAAAATATGAAGGATTATCATATTCGGTTTTTTTCGGATCCCAGGTGGTCTCAACTTCGTAATTCACCCAATCAAAACCCGCAGTCACAAGAAAAATATCCGAGTTAAATGACGCCTGTGCCTGGGCGCCTTCCTGGTCTGTTTTTCTTTCCGAAGGAATACCATCGTCCCAGAAATCAGGGTTGCTTGTGACAGGGTCGTACCATTTATCCTCATCTTCACCGTCAAAATACCTGACCATCCAGGAAAACGGGCCATTCGGAGTTCCGCCTTCATAGACAAAGTCAATGGAGTCGTTTTTCTTGTCAGTATAGTCATCTAAATCGTTCATGCTCATATAGCCCGGGTTGCCTGCCTTATCTGCATCAAAATCAGTATATATGATGCCGATACGATTTCCGGGAAAGAACTCAAAACCGACATTCAGGCTGCAGTTTGATATTTCATCAATGCCGGTGTTTTGAAATTTGTTACCATCCGCATCGTCGTAGTCATCCATTGATTCCCTCGTGAAACTGCCGGAGAAATCAAACCTCTTGAACTTCCCCGAAAATCCAGTGCTCCATTCTTCATGGTCAAAGCTTCCTAAAATCCCTTCAACAAATACGGTCGGTTTATCCTTTCCCTGTTTTGTAATCACGTTCACGATTCCACCCATTGCGGCAGAGCCGTATTGGACGGATGCAGGTCCTCTTATTATTTCTATCCTTTCTATGTTTTTGGTCATTAGCTTTGCCACATTGCCTGTGGCAGCACGGCGTCCGTTAAGCAAAATCAGGACATGGCCTTTCAGGTCATTTCCGTGAGTCTCAGTCCTGAAGCCACGAATACCTACAGATATCAAGTTGCCCGGATATTTATGAATATGTCCGATACCTTTTTCGGCCAACAAATCTCCGAGATCCCTGGCAGACGAGTTGCTGATCTCTTCTTCATCAATAATTGTTACATTGGATGTAATCTCTTTTTTCTTCTCTTCAACACGGCCGGCGGTAACCACTACCTCTTCCATGGTTGATACTATCTCTTTGTCTTTTTGTGCATCTTCCGCCTGACTCAATCCCGGAACAAATAAAGCCATGCAAACAGCCAAACAACCTAACCACTTTTTCATAACTTTTCCTCCTTCCTATAAAAATATCTGTAACCGTTCACGGATTTTTTGAAATCCCATATTCCAAGCACCCCGCCAAAAGAACGGCGGGCAGGCAAATTACAAATAAATC
>CAZKDT010000087.1:0-9182 GCA_964551515.1 uncultured Desulfobacteraceae bacterium
AACGTAAAACAAAAGGGTAGCGGTTATGGCATCTGTTATTAAGCATTATAGAGGAATCGACTCGGTTACCGTCATCGGCAACTATCTGCCCCGCCAGTGCGGTATCGCAACCTTTACCACGGATCTGGTTGAAAGCTTATCAGCGGAAGCCCCCGATATTTATTGCTGGGCGGTTGCCATAAATGACAAACCCGAGGGATACGCATATCCGGAAAAAGTGCGCTTTGAGATCAACCAGAACAAATTGAGCGATTACGGCATAGCGTCTCAATTTCTCAATATCAGTCATACGAATATTGTCTGTGTGCAGCATGAATACGGTATTTTCGGCGGTCAGGCCGGCAGCCATCTGCTGAAACTATTGGGTGATCTGCGCATGCCGGTGGTGACGACGTTACACACGGTTTTGAAGAACCCCACGCAGGAATATCGTGCCGTTATGTGCAAACTATCCGATCTTTCTGACAAACTGGTTGTGATGAGCCATAAAGCATCTGACTTCCTCAAAGAAATTTATGCCGTGCCCGAAGATAAAATTGTTCTTATCCATCACGGCATCCCGGATATGCCGTTTATTGATTCAAGCTTCTACAAAGACAAGTTTGGAGTGGAGGGCAAAAAGGTGCTGCTCACATTCGGCTTGCTTTCCCCAAATAAGGGCATTGAAAATGTATTGCAGGCGCTTCCGGCGGTCATCAAAAAACACCCTGATGTAGCCTATATTATCCTGGGTGCAACACATCCGCATATTGTGAAATTGCATGGGGATGAGTACCGTATCATGTTGCAGCAGCTCGTGCACAAACTCGATATCGGCGAGCATGTCATTTTTCAGAATCGTTTTGTCGAACTTAAAGAGTTATGTGAGTTTCTCTGCATCGCTGATATCTACGTAACCCCTTATCTTGAAGAAGCCCAGATTACCTCCGGGACCCTTGCCTATGCCATGGGAGCAGGCAAAGCAGTCATTTCGACACCGTACTGGTATGCCACCGAAATGCTTGCCGAAGGCCGGGGCCGAATAGTGCCTTTCCACAATCCGGATGTCATAGCGAAACAAATCATCGACCTTCTGGATAATGATGTCGACCGACACGCCATGCGCAAAAAAGCCTATACATTCAGCCGTGAAGCGGTTTGGAAGGAGGTGTCCCGAAAATACCTCCAGGTTTTCAGTGAAGTGCGGCAAAAACGCGCCCGGAACCCTCGTCCCCGGTATTCCTATGTTGAAAACATCAAGGCTATCACGAATTTCGAACTCCCCGAGATCAATTTCGATCACCTGAAAGCCTTTACCGATGATACCGGCATTCTGCAACATGCTAATTATACCATTCCCGATCGCACCCATGGCTATTGCACCGATGATAATGCCAGAGCGTTCCTGGCTGCCGCCATGGGTCAAAAATACCTTCCGACAGACGGCCTGGAACTTAATATTCTCAGCAGTCATTATCTCGGATTTCTTCTGTATGCCTATAATGAAAAAAATGGGCGCTTCCGCAATTTCATGACGTATTCTCGGCAGTGGATGGAGGAGACCGGGTCAGAGGATGCGCATGGCAGGGCGGTCTGGTGCCTTGGTAAAGCAGTGGCTTTTCTTGACGATCCCGGGCATCTTGCAATGAGCACAACCCTTTTCAACAAGGCGCTGCAAGCTGTCGAGAATTTTCATTCGCCCCGCGCCATCGCTTTTTCCCTGGTGGGCATACATGCTTACCTGCATATATTTTCCGGCGACAGTGATGTACGGAGGATCCGGAAAGTTCTTGCCGGCAGGCTTTTCGATCAGTTTAAAAACAATGAAACAGACGATTGGGCCTGGCTTGAAAACGCTCTAACCTATGCCAACGGCAAACTGCCTCATGCCCTGCTCCTATCCGGCCAATGGATACAACGTAACGATATGATCGATATGGGGCTCAAATCCCTCAAGTGGCTGCTTGCCATCCAAACCAAAGACAATCACTTTGTGCCCATCGGTAATAACGGCTGGTACAAAAAAGGCGGTCCCAGAGCCCGTTTCGACCAGCAGCCTATCGAGGCCAATGCCATGATCGAAGCGTGTATCGAAGCCTTTAACATCACCCGGGATAAAACATGGATTGACAGTGCGGTCATGTGCTTTAACTGGTATCTCGGACACAATGATCTAAATATGCCGCTCTATGATCCCAAGACAGGCGGCTGCCGAGATGGGTTGATGGCGGATGGCGTCAACCAGAATGAAGGCGCCGAGTCCTCACTTGCATGGCTGCTATCGCTGATGATACTGCAAAAGCTCTATGCCGACGAAATTCTAAAACAGTCATCGTCCCAATCAACCGATTAACAAAAGGATCAGTCATGCACATTGCCATGCTCTCGCCCATTGCCTGGCGCACACCGCCGCAACATTACGGGCCCTGGGAAAACGTGGCTTCCCTTTTAACCGAGGGACTGGTGGCATGCGGTCATGATGTCACCTTGTTTGCGACCGCGGATTCGCAAACCAGCGGCACGCTGCATGCCGTTTGCCCGCAGGGCTACGAAGAAGACCGATCACTCATACCAAAAGTTTGGGAGTGCCTTCACATTTCTGAACTCTTTGAGCATGCCGATGCATACGACATGATCCACAACCATTTTGATTTTCTGCCTTTAACTTATACCGGCCTGACCACCGCCCCGGTAGTGACTACCATTCACGGCTTTTCATCGCCCGGGATTCTCCCGGTTTTCAAGAAATACAACGGTAAAGTGTTCTATGTTTCCATCAGCGATGCCGACCGATCGCCGGATCTTGATTATATCAAAACCATCCATCACGGCATTGATATCAAACAGTTTGATTTTAAGCCTGCCCCGGACGACACCCTGCTTTTCTTTGGGCGCATTCACAACGACAAGGGGGCCCGACAAGCTATTGAAATTGCCAAGGCCTGCAATAAAAAGCTGATATTAGCAGGCATCATCCAGGATCAGGCATACTATGATCAATATGTCGCCCCTCACATAGACAACGACAAGGTGATTTATATCGGCAGTGTCGGACCCGTTAAGCGCAACCGGCTGCTCGGCAAAACCAGCACGCTATTGCACCCCATACAATTTGATGAGCCTTTCGGTCTGTCCGTTATCGAATCCATGGCCTGCGGTACACCAGTGATCGCCTTTGATAGGGGCAGCATGCCTGAACTTATCGAAAACGGAAAA
This sequence comes from uncultured Desulfobacteraceae bacterium, assembly GCA_964551515.1. Lineage (GTDB taxonomy): Bacteria > Desulfobacterota > Desulfobacteria > Desulfobacterales > UBA11574 > S5133MH16. The sequence continues at coordinate 3,196 of CAZKDT010000087.1, forward strand.
AGTGGTTTTTTGGTCAACAACATGGAAGAGGCTATTGAGGCTGTTACACGTATTAAAGAGATTGACCGCGCATACTGTCGTCGCCATGTTGAACAGCATTTCACAGTCGACCGCATGATCCATGAATACATACAAGTCTATGAAATGATTCTTGACTCTGAAAGATCGTAGAATGACCTCAAAAAATCTAAAACAGATAGCCGGTTCCGGTTTTAAAAGGATTTTACAGGACAGACCACTATGAAAACTCATCATCCAATAATAACGCGTTTTAAAAAGAACCCCATACTGACAAAAAAGGATGTGCCGTATCCGGTCGCTACAGTTCACAATGCGGGCATCGTTAAGCACAACGATCGTTACATTATGCTTTTCAGGTCGCATCTCCTAAACGGGCGCTCTATCATCGGCAGGGCCGACAGCAAGGACGGTTTTTCCTTCACGGTTCATCCCCAACCCTTTCTTATACCTTCAAAGGACACTGTTTTTGCCGAATATGAAGCATTCGGAGTCGAAGATATAAGAATTTCCCTGGTAGAAAACGAGTACCTGCTGACCTATAGTGCATATTCCCGTCATGGCGTGCGAATTGCCCTGGCACGCACCAGGGATTTTGAAAAAGTGGAACGTATTGCGCTGATCACCCAGGCCGATCTTCGTAACGTGGTCATTTTCCCTGAAAAATTCGGCAATCGGTATGTGCGTTTGGACCGGCCGCATTCCGAAATTTCGTCCTGGTCGATCTGGATTTCCTATTCACCGGACCTGGTGCACTGGGGTGATTCCCGGGTGATTATGAAGCCGGTGGCCTATCACTGGGATGAAATGAAAATCGGGCCCGGCGCACCCCCCTTCAAAACCGACAAGGGCTGGCTTCATATTTACCATGGCGTTTTTAAAACCATGGCCGGAACGGTGTATCGACTCGGCGCGGCCCTGCATGACCTTGATGATCCGGCCAACATCATCGGCGTTTCCGATCAGTGGATATTGCAGCCTGAGGACCCTTGGGAGGTAACCGGCTATGTCCCCAATGTTGTCTTTACCTGCGGCGCTGTTCCTGAAGACGACGGTACGGTGAAAATATACTGGGGTGGCGCAGATACGGTCATGTGCGCCGGTACTGCCGTCATTGATGAATTGGTAGCGCTCTGCCTCTCGGTCTCCCGTCCGCCGTTGTAACTTATCCTTTTCAGGTGAGGGCAAACCAAGTAATCAGCCCTTCGTTTTATGAACTGATCGAAATACTACCTGTATTACTTCCTGCACTGTAAGTCCGGTAGATCGTACTGGGGTGGTTAAAATTTTCGTCTTCCTTGATCTTAACAAAAAATCCTATTTTTAGTTCGGGCACTAACTAATACTTGTTTACCTCTTTTTCATCTTAGCGAAGAGACGGTCAAGAGGCACGGCTGCAAAGGAAGATGCATAGTCCGACATTCCGTAAGCTATAATAAGTTCACCATTATTTATAATGGTGCCGCACGAATAGACCACGTTTGGCACGTATCCTTCCCTTTCTTCTTCATTGGGCATCATCAGGGGATCTTCCAGCCTGGCTATGATCTTCGTGGGATCGTGCGTATCAAGGAGCATTGCCCCGAGGGAATATCGTCTCATCGGGCCCACCCCATGGGTGACCACCAACCATCCTTCGTCGGTTTCCAGAGGAGATCCGCAGTTACCTACCTGGAGAAACTCCCATGGATGCTCCGGTCCCAGTGTTTTTTTTGCATCCATACTCCATGCATTTATGCTGTCCGAAAACAAGATATAATGGCTGACGCCGTCAAGACGTGCCAGCATTACATACCTGCCCTTTATCCTGCGCGGGAACAGCGCCATGTTCTTGTTCCTGACATATTTACCGTTTATTGGCTTAACCGTGAAATGCCGGAAGTCCTGCGTGCTTATGAACTTGGGAAGAATTCCATATTTGCTGTAGGCAGTATAGGTAGAATAATAGGTGACAGCGCCATCGTCCTCCATGAATCTTACAACGCGCATATCTTCAATGCCCCTGTTTTCCATCAATGAAAACGGGAAGATAACCCGCGCGGAGAGGTTCGTATCGAGAGAGAATTCCATCTCATAGTGTGATTCCGCCACGCGTTCTATGGCATCTACAACCCGTCTCTCCTGAAAGGACAGTTCACGGCCCTCGGTATACTTCCCGACCGCGTCGAGAAGCTTACCGTAGATAAATCTATCTTCCAACTCGCCCACAAGAGAGTTTATTATCTTATTATATGGATCTTTATGTTTAATACCTGATCTCCTTTCAATTAGGACAAGCCATATCCGTTCGATAAAGTGATCCTTGGTATACACATGCCTCTTGATCTTCTCGGGGATTTCCACAAGCCGGCCCACTGGCCTGAAGATTAGTTCATTTTCTTTTGTCAAGATACCACTTCTGAATACAATGGAAGATATGTGTCCTTCTCCTGTGGCCCTGAAGCTCACGATCACCCGCCTCTCACCTTCTTCAAGGAATTCCTGATTTGGGTCTTCCACAATGGAAGGATTAAAAATTGCCGCTGATTCAATAGAATATTCCATGGTAAAATAGGAACCTATGAGCAACATCCTCTCAGTTGAGATATCTCCAGGATCAAAACTGAGCTCCTGTTCAAGGATCGCTTTTACTTCATCATAGTGATTTTGGAATATGGTGCTTATTTTCCTATGCCTTTCAGAAAAATCTTCAAAGACATGGCTGAGGATAGAGTGTACCTTATCTTCCGAAAGTTGAATTACCTTATCCACAATACTTCTTGCCCTTTCAGCCCCAAGCATGGAGAACCTGGCGATTACTCTTTTGGGATCCGGGTAAAACCTATTCTTTAGTCTTCTTACAGATATCATTACATCTTCCTTCCGAAAATTATTCAAGCCTGATAAATTACCAAATATACTTCATTAAATCTAAATTATGCGGCAACCGCCTCCAAAAGGTGGTTCCGCAAGCCTGAAAACCGTTTTTAATAATCTTGCCTTGATTTTGCGTTGCTAAATGGATTGGAGTTGCCCAAAAAATCGCCTTTCCAACCCAAAGTTCAGCAAAAACTTCATTTACACCTTAAAGTTTAAAATACTTCCTCTGTCCGATATTTGCAAGAACTTTCATCGGCTGATGCGGGGATCCAAGGCTTGCCTAAAAGGCCATGCTCATGGTTACACCACCGTAAAGAAAGTTGTCATCGTCACCTTTCTTGCTACGCCATTCCATTTCGTCGCTTGCATCGCTTGAAAGCGGGAAAGTATATGCCAACGACGGGGTGATGGTGATATATTTTGTAACGGCTATGGGCAGGCTTGCCGAAATCACACCATCGTGGAAGTTTTCAAATTCATCGCCCGTAGGCGTGCCATCATCAATCTCGGGATAGTCATCTTCGTTGTCGCTCAGCAAGTAACTGATCGATCCCGAAAGCTCCAGGCTAACCTTTTCCGTGATTTCGAAAGCATGAGAAATACCCAAAAGGAAATACCAGCTCGGGTAGGCGTCGATATCTTTGTAAACCGTCAACGATGGTGAAAGGAGCGTATCAAGACCCAAAGACAGATATACCTCCTGGGTGTCATCACAAGCGTCCAGGCCGTAGTAGATATAGCCCCCTTCCACGCTCAACATACCAAACCCCTTGCCATAGGAAAGCGTGAAATCGGTCTCGTTCCAGTTATGATCTTCATCGGATTTGTATTGATCGGTGTCCAGGTTGCCCCAGAGATTGCATGAAAAACCCATGTAGCTGACCGTAATGGAAGGCTGAACAACGATACTGTCACGGCTCAATTCCTGTCCACGCCAGATATATTTGCTAAGAATGGCAATATCGGCGGAAGCGGTCGGACTTTCTTCTTTTGCCCAAAGATTGGCGGACCCAAAAAATAATATAAAAAACCCGATTAAAATTATTAAGTTAAACCCTCTGGTTTTCATTGCCTTTTTTCTCCTTATTAATTTAATATTTATTTTTAAATCCTGTCTCCCTTATCCATTATCCATGGTTTAAAAAAGGGAGACATGACTAATTTTTTTGTGACGGTTATTGTTGTGCATAAGCTGATACAGCAAAATCAGGATATGCGTTTCCACCATGCTCTGAATGATCAAGGCCTACGGCTTCTTCTTCCGGAGAGACCCTCAATCCTACGGTTATGTCGATTATTTTGAACAAGATAAAAGCAGTGACGAATGTCCAGACAAAGCATGCAACAATACCTAATGCCTGCACTCCTATTATTTTTGCTGATGTTCCTCCTATATTGAAAATACCTGCTGCAAGCGTTCCCCATGCGCCATTAACCCCGTGGACAGATATTGCGCCCACCGGATCATCTACCCTGATTTTATCAAAAAAGAGGACGGATAAGACGACAATAATACCGGCAATGGCCCCGATAATTATCGCGCTCAAAGGAGTTACCGTGGCGCAGGGACTGGTAATGGCAACCAGCCCGGCCAGTGCACCGTTTAAACTCATGCTGAATTCCGGTTTGCCGAATTTTATCCAGGAGGTAAACATTGCGAAAACTGTTCCGGCGGCGGCGGCCAGGTTTGTATTTACAAAAATCATGGCGATGTCTTTGTTTGCCGCTGTGGTAGATCCCGGGTTAAAACCGAACCAGCCTATCCACAGAATAAACACGCCTAAGGCCGCTAACGGTATATTGTGACCCAGAATCGGTTTTATACTTCCGTCTTTTGCATATTTTCCCATACGAGGCCCCAGAACAATGGCTCCGGCCAAAGCCGCCCATCCGCCTACGGAATGAACCACGGTTGAACCCGCAAAATCGATGAATCCCAAGCCCTCAAGCCACCCGTTTCCATTAAACAGGCTGCCCCATGCCCAGCTTCCGAAAACAGGATAGATTAACGCACTGATAACGATACTATACAGCAAGTATCCGATAAATCTAGTCCTCTCAGCCATAGCTCCGGATACAATGGTTGCTGCCGTGGCAGCAAAAACCACTTGAAACATCCAGAACGCCAGCACCCACGGATCTCCGCCAACTTTAAAATCACTCAAGAAAAATCCGGATGTCCCAAACCATCCTGTGTTTGTAACACCGAACATAATACCGAACCCTACTGCCCAGAAGGCAAGAGAACCCATGGAAAAATCCATAAGATTTTTCATCATAATATTGATTGCATTTTTAGCCCTGGTAAAACCACATTCCACCAGGGCAAAACCGGCCTGCATAAAAAATACAAGGGCCGCGGCAATTAGAGTCCATACATAATCCGCATGTGCCTGAACCAGATCTATTGCGGCTTTGTTTGACTCAAGGGTGAGCGGATCGTCTCCCGCCCAAGCCCTTGTGATACTTATTATTATTATAATTAATATTGACAGAAATACTTTTATCATATCTGTTCCTCCTCCTGATTCAAGAGTTAAACGGCATCTTTCCCTGATTCACCGGTTCTGATCCTGATGGCTTGTTCCACGGCTAATACAAATATTTTACCGTCTCCTATCTTACCGGTGTTGGCACTTTGGGTAATAACTGATACAACTTTGTCTGACAGGGACGCATCAACAACAAGGTCAATTTTAATCTTGGGTATAAAATCCACCTGATATTCAGCTCCCCTATAGATCTCCTTATGACCTTTCTGACGTCCAAACCCTTTGACTTCGGTTATGGTCATGCCGGTTACCCCAATTTCGTTTAAGGCATCCTTTACCTCGTCCAACTTAAACGGTTTTACAATGGCTTCTATCTTTTTCATTAAAACACGCTCCTTTCCCTTTTAAATGTTCTATCTTTTCCATGGATTAGATTTTTGCCAGATAATACAGCAAGGGGCATGCCAGATTGAGGCTTATTGCAAAGAATAGTATATCTATTTGATATTGTTTGATTTAAAGTGGATAGTCGTGAAGAAGGGCAACGAGTTAATATTACTTTTTTGTAACATGCTACCTTGTTAATTACATTATTGTTATTAATTGCAGAAAGAGCAT
>CAZKDT010000088.1:0-223 GCA_964551515.1 uncultured Desulfobacteraceae bacterium
GTGCTGATGGAAGCCTATGAGGGGCTTGAACATACATTTGAAATCCACATTCCCGATAATTTTAACGGTCCCAAAACATTAAGGGAACTGGCCATAAGGCCCAAGTTCCTGGTGACTGTGGTGGCCGTCAATTTTGCATCCGATAATGAAAAAAGTTTTGTGCCGAAAAGTGCCGATAATATTTCTCCCGGAGATGACATTGCGGTTATCGGGAAAGAAAAAA
>CAZKDT010000088.1:233-9172 GCA_964551515.1 uncultured Desulfobacteraceae bacterium
AAGAATACGGATGGGAGATTAAAGACGGACTGGATATTTTCGGAGAGAGCCTGGCGGTAATTAATGCAGGAATGGCGGAAACGGTGGTTTCGCCACGGTCTGAATTGATCGGCAAAACCATGAGCCAGGTCAATTTTAAAGAATTATACGGGGTAAATCCGGTGGCGCTGTTTACCGGCAATAAAATTATTTACAGCAATTTAACCCATATTAGGCTGCAAATGGGAGACACGCTTTTGTTGCAGGGGCCGTGGGAGAAATTCCATATTTTAAGAAATCAGCCTCAGCCTCGAGCTCTAACTTTTGCAACTGCACTTGAGGGTGAAATCATGCGCCCGGAAAAGGCCAAACTGGCGGTGATATGGCTGGCAGTGGCATTGACGCAAATCATTGCCTTTAAAATTCAACTTTCGGTGGCGCTTATGTCAGGTGCCCTTGGTATGATCATAACCGGTGTGCTTTCGGTGGATGAAGCTTATCGTGCTGTGGACTGGATGACGGTGTTTCTTCTGGCAGGATTGATTCCCCTTGGCATGGCTTTTGAAAAAACGGGAACCGCTGCGTTTATTGCAAAATTCGTTCTTGGAATGCTCGGACATCCCTCTCCCATTGTGCTCCTCGCTGCAGTGGGTGTCATGACCTCTTTTTTCACCCTTGTGGTTTCCAATGTGGGCGCAACGGTTCTGCTGGTTCCTTTGTGTATGAATATGGCGGTTATGGCCGGCGGGGATCCACGGATGGCCGCTCTGGTTGTTGGGTTGTCCGCTTCCAACACGTTTGTGCTGCCCACACACCAGGTCAATGCGCTCATCATGCGGCCCGGGGGTTATCGAACAGTGGACTACGCCAAGGCGGGCGCTGTGATGACCGTCATCTTTTTAGCAGTTGAATTGACCATTCTCTATTTTTTTTATGGAATTCAGTAACAACAGGCTTGACCAGAAAATACAGGAAAGTTAAATCAGAGCAAACAATTATCATGAAAGCACGAAATATAATATTTTTTCGTGCTTTCAGTATTTTTTGCTTTCATGTTTATTTTTAATAAAATGCATTTTTTAGGAGAATATCTGTTATGGCTATTATAACGATTTCCCGGGGAAGTTTCAGCCATGGCCAGGAAATTGCTGAAAAGGTTGCCGAAACGCTTGGGTATGAATGTGTGAGCAGGGAGATTCTGGTCGAGGCCGCCCAGGTTTTTAATGTTTCGGAAAAAAAGCTGATCAGGTCGCTCAGGGACGCCCCCAACATTCTCGAGCGGATGGTCCAGGGCAAAGAAAGGTATCTTGAGTATATCAAGGCTTCACTCTTGGGATATGCCAGAAAAGGGAATGTTGTATACCACGGCCATGCCGGTCATCTTTTACTTACTGAGGTGCCTAATGTGTTGAAAGTCAGGCTACTTGCCGAAAAAGATGACCGGATAGTTTTTCTTCAGCAAAGGCGGAACATATCAAGAAAGCAAGCATTAGCGATTATTGAAAGTGAAGATAAGAATCGTGTTAACTGGACACGCTATCTTTACAAAATGGATCTCAATGACCCCTGGTTATATGATATTGTAATTAAGATCGGTGGATTGAATATTCAGGATGCTTGTGAGGTCATCTGTCATGCGGCCAAAAGCAAAAATTATCAAACAACAAAGGACTCTAAACAAGCCATAGATGACCTTGCCATTACCAATCGCGTTCAAGCAGAGCTTAAATCGATCTGTGAAGCTCAAGTCTTTGTTAAAAATGGAAAAGTTCAGGTTAAGGTTGCGGCCCAGAAAAGAAGAAAATCGGGGCATATCAGCCCGGCATTGCAGCACCATATCGGAGAAGCCTATCAGCATGATTTAACCCGGCAGATTCATGAGATTGCACACAAAGTGCCCGGAGTAAAAGACGTTTTCTGCCAGGTTGACATGCCGTATTATACATAGGGACTTGGATCGGGAATAATGGTTAATAATCAATATTTAATAATTAACAGTTGACTGTTGATTATTGGATCGCGGATTTGAGATCATAAGTTCTAAAATTGATGTAGGTTAAATGTGGCAGTATGAAAATCAGTATTAGAAAAAAGATCTTTCTTGCTTTTGGGATGTTTATGGTAATTAGCGGGTTAATTTGGCTGCGAAGTTATCATAGCCAGTATATTCTCAATCAAAAAATTCAGATTATCGAACGAAAGTACGATCTCTTTAATACCATTCTGGAAGCTCGCCGATACGAGAAAAACTACTTCTTAACATTTGATAGAAAGAATATTGATCAAACTCTAAACTATGTAAATACCGCTGAGGACATCCTTTATGATATTTTGAGCAAATATGCAAAATATACACTGGCCAAAAACCTGGATGAGCGGTTAATCGAACTTAAGGAGTATAAAGACTCTCTTGTAAAACTTTTGAAGATGTCAGAAGACGGACACTTAATGGTTCCGCAGGGTTTTATCCAACTCATCCAAAATCAGGGGAGAACTATCACCAGTGAATTGGAAAAAATCGTAAAAAAAGAAAGTCAATTTACCCGGGATTTGATCGGAAAATCCAGGATGATCCATGTGATCGCCCTGGCTCCTGTTTTTATCCTGTCTGTTTTAGTGGCTCTTTTTTTAATCTTTAATGTGGATCGTCCTCTAAAAACCATTGGAAATGCCATTATAAAAATAGCCAGAGGGGATTTTCAAAACATACCGGAAATTCATACCGGTGATGAATTTGAGACCCTGGTGACCAGCCTCAATAGTATGATAAAGGAACTGAACAAACGGAACAAAGAGCTGGTGCAGGCTCAAAAACTGGCTTCGCTGGGGAGATTGACTTCGGGGGTGGCCCATGAACTGAACAACCCGCTGAATAATATTTCTACGTCGGTTCAAATATTGATTGAAGAGCTGGAAGACGACGATTTCGAATATAAAAAAGAGCTTTTGATTGCTGCAGAAAAAGAGGTGGAAAGGAGTAAGGAAATTGTTAAATCACTGCTGGAATTTGCACGGGAGAGATCACATACGTTAAAGCAGGTTTATTTTAAGGATCTGGTTGACAATGCAATCAAACGGGTTAAATCACAGGTGCCGGAGAATGTAACTCTTAAAGTGGAAGTGCCCGATGATGTACAGGCCACTGTCGGCCCTTTAGGAATTGAACGGGTTTTAATCAATCTCATCGTAAATGCCGTTCAGGCCATGAAAAATGGCGGGGAGGTTACCGTTAAGGCTTGCAAACAGGAAAGTGACAGCGGGTTTTGTTTCCAGGTGATAGATACGGGGGAAGGTATCCCAAAAGAAATTATTTCAAAGATTTTCGACCCCTTTTTCACCACAAAAGAAGTCGGCAAAGGTACGGGTCTGGGGCTTTCCATTATATACGGCATTATTGAACAACATGGCGGGAAAATTAAAGTCTCCAGCGAAGTGGGGAAAGGAACAACTTTTATTTGTTTTTTACCTTTTGAACAGCCTGAATAAGGAACCATTAAATATTCCTGATCTCTAATTTCAAATATTGTTAGGTTAAATAGGACGCAGATTTTGGCAGGCGGGTCTGTGTTCCAAAAAAGAAAATTCCTATATTATGGAGAAGAATAAAGAAATCATTCTTGTTGTGGAAGATGAGGATATCGCGCGTAAAAATCTCGAACATATCCTCGTGAAAACAGGATATGACGTCATCTCCGTAAACAACGGGAAAAAAGCCATGGAATTGCTTCAATCAACAAGCATTGATCTGGTCATCACTGATCTGAAAATGGAGCAAGTGGATGGGATGCAGGTGTTACGGAAAACAAAAGAACTCCAACCTTACACCGAAGTCATCATGATAACCGGCTATGCCACCGTGGATTCATCCGTCGAGGCCATGCATCAAGGCGCTTATTACTATATTGCAAAACCGTATAAGATCGGAGAAGTCCGAAAAATCGCCAGAGAAGCTCTTTTAAAACGACAGCTACAACTTGAGAATCTGGAACTTAAAGAAACACTCAAAAGGTGCGTGCAGATTTCCTCTATCGTGGGCCGGAGTAGTACAATGATAGAGGTTCAGAAAACCATCAATCAGATTGCCCCCTCTGACATTAATGTTCTAATACTTGGAGAAAGCGGAACCGGCAAGGAACTGGTCGCCAGGTCGATCCACCAGCTTAGTCTACGTTCCGAAAAAAAATTCATCGCCTTTAATTGTGGCTCTTTCACAGAAGATTTGATGGCCAATGAGCTGTTCGGCCATGAAAAGGATGCATTTACCGGCGCCACAAAAGCAAAATCAGGCTTGATTAAGCTGGCGGACGGGGGAAGTATTTTCCTGGATGAAATTGGAGATATGCCCTTGACCATGCAGGTTAAACTCTTACGTGTGATTCAGGAGAAAGAGATTTTGCCGGTTGGCGGAGAAAAACCGATTTCTGTTGATGTGCGTTTCATTGCCGCTACTCATCGCGATCTCAAGGAAGATGTGGAGAAAGGTCATTTCCGGCAGGATCTGTTTTATCGTCTCAATGTGATTACAATAAAACTTCCCTCTCTATCCAATCGTGACGGTGATATTCCGCTGCTGGCATATCATTTTCTGACTCAAAAATGTGAGGCCATGAAAAAAGATGTTAAAAGTATTACCAGGGAATCCATGGAATTGCTCTGTCAATATACATGGCCGGGCAATATCAGGGAATTGGAGAATGTTATCGAAAGAGCCGTGGCCCTGGCAAGCGGACCGGAGATACAGGTGGGTGATCTTCCGGAATATATCAGCAATCTTTCGGTCGAAACCTACCGCCGGCATGATTCCGAGTTTCCCACTTTAGAGGAACAGGAGAAAAACTATATCAAGTGGGTTCTGAATAAGTGCGATGGTAATAAGACCAAGGCGGCAAAAATAATGGGCATTGACCGGGTATCACTCTGGCGCAAGATTAAACGGCTTGAGCTCGACTCCTCGGGATAATTGCTCAATATTTTGCGAAAAATGATAAACAAAATAACAAACCAGGCTAGTGCCCCACCGCAAGAATTCCGCTGGCTGCGGCGCTAAGGATAATGACTTCGAGTAGCGCCAGAATTGCATAAACCGTATCCTTGTTTTTAAGGAGCGTGGGTACGATTGCAGCATAACACATGACGGTAACCCCAGCCAGCAGGGCAATGCCGATAAAATTAATAAAATCTCCATATTTTAGCATACCCAACCAGGCCCATCCGTTTTTGATCTCAGCGTGTTCAAGATAGTCATGCACATTCATTGACCAGTAGTCGGAAATTTTATCCAACGGAATATATGGATCCATAATGCCAAACACATAGAGGGCATAGGTTATAAAAAGGATCAGTAAACCGAGGTACATGCCCTTTTCAAGTATTCCGGCGTAAATAAGCTGTTCGGGGGTTGCTTTTAACAGGTCATTGGCCTTTTTTTCCATATCTTTTCTCCTGATAAAATATTGTTATGATCTTACATGCAATTAAATTTTGAATTAAAATCCTAAACCTTTGGACAAGGCTTTAACACCGGCGAAACCCAGTATTGCAATTACCATCCACCGGATAAATGTCGGCTTGGCAATTTTGAGCAAACGGACACCCACAAAAGATCCGAGCATGATTCCTACAAGAGACGGCACGACCATCATGGGAATCACACAACCTTTGTTCAAATATATCCATGCCGCAGACGTATCTGTGATGGATAAAAGGAACTTGCTGGTTGCCACACTGATTTTCAGCGGAGCGCCCATCAGAAGGTTGAGCACCGGCACATTTGCCCAACCGGCCCCCAGTCCGAACATACCGGCCATAACTCCGATGATGACGAACAAGGCTAATCCAAGAGGGGTTCGGTGTATTTTCCAGTCGATAATCTCACCGGTGCTGGCTTCCTGGTAAATTCCGCATATATTAAGCGCCGAAGAGAGTCTGTCCGCCTTGGGAACCTCAGGAACTTCGGATTTTTTGGCAGTTAGCATAAGAACACAAATACCGAGAATGGTGACGCCAAGGGAAATTTGAACGATGTTGGTGGGCAGGGCAAGGCCGATCATAGCGCCAATGATCGCGCAGGTGGAGGCGATAAGCGCCACCGGAATTGCCAGTCTCAGGCTCGCAAGGTTCATCTTTAAAAGTCCGGGACCGGCGGCCAGTGCGCCGGAAAGTGCCACCAGAAGTCCGGTGCCCCGAACAAAGTCCAGATGAAAAGGGAAAAACCCGCTGATGATCGGCACATAGAGTACCCCACCACCCACACCGCCAAGTACTGCGAATATCCCCATAATAAAAGTGACAAAAAAAAGTACAATCGGCCAGAACCACCACGCATGACCATTTGAAGCAGCCTCGGCTGATACATCTGCAAAAGCAGGGGATATCAATACAGGCAACGAAAAAAAACCAATCAGAATGATCATCCACAATTTACCATTCTTCCCCATTTCTTCCTCCTAAAATTAGGTGTTGGATTTTGTATTTAGAGCTGAAACCAAGTATGAATTTTAACTTATTCATGCTTCAATAAAACCGATAAATTTGAAAAAAGGCAAATCAATCAAAAAAGGCAATCTATATTAAATTTCATACTATGTCAATTAAAATTATGCAGAAAATCATTTGCAACTTACTTTAAATACAGGAGGTTATCATTTTCAATAAATGACATTAGCATTAGGAAATATCACTGTGTTTACAAGAATTTATTCCATTTGCCGTTACAATTTGCAACACTCTATTGGTTGGTATGATAACTTCTGTGTATCGTATTTTCAGTTTATTCGGCTTAGGTCTTATAACGCAGGTTTACAAGCCCTTTCCTCTATGATAAACATAAATAAAAAATATCGTAACAAGGTTCAGAGGGTTAGATCACAAATTTGAACCGTAAACTGTTACGAAAAATTTATTTTCAAAACTCTGAAATAATATATTGGATACTTTACAACAATCACGAATTAAACCGCTTTTTGACTTTCCTATAAATTTGCGCTCCCTAATTGATGAAATTCCTCTTGGTATTATCATTCTTGATATGGATCGCAGGATCATGTTGTTAAATCGATCTTTTGAATCTCTGACCGGCTTTTCTCAGAATGAAGCCGCCGGGGTTCCCTGCTACCACATCCTTCGAAGCAAAATGTGTATTAAGGGTTGTCCGGCCCTGAACATGAAGCAAGAATCCAAACCTGTGTGTATGGAAAGCGATCTGATCAACCGAGATCGTAATTTGATTCCCGTGCGGGTCAATCTGGCATTACTAAAAGATCCTGACCACAAAGCTGTGGGTTTTCTTGAAACAGTAGAAGATATGCGACCCATCAAGGAACTTGATGCTCAAAAAAGTCATGCCTACAGCTTTGCACATCTTATCGGTCGAAGCCCGCAAATGGAGAAAATTTTTCAAATTCTTCCTGTTTTTGCACAAAGCGATTCGTCGGTTTTGATAACCGGTGAAACCGGAACAGGAAAAGATTTGGCAGCTGAAGCGATCCATCAGGCTTCGAACCGGGCCAAAAGACCTTTTGTCAAAGTCAATTGCGGAGCACTGCCCGAAACCTTGCTGGAATCGGAACTTTTTGGCCACAGAAAGGGGGCTTTTACCGGTGCGGTTGAAAACAAACCCGGGCGCTTTCGCCTGGCACACAATGGCACACTTTACCTTACGGAGATTGGAGACCTTCCTCTTTCGCTGCAGGTAAAATTACTCACTTTTCTCGATGACCAGATGGTATATCCTTTGGGCGGCACCACAGGTTTTCAGGCCAATGTGAGGGTAATTGCCGCCACCCATCGTAACCTCGAACAGATGGTACAAACAGGACGTTTCCGAGAAGATCTTCTTTTTCGCCTGAATGTGGTTCGAATCCATCTACCGCCTTTGCGGGAACGTCGGGGCGACGTCCGCTTGCTTCTCGATTACTTTCTGAATAGTTTAAATTCCCGGTTTAGAAAAAACATTAAAGGATTTTCAAACAAAACTCTAGATATCTTGAAAGGTTACCCATATCCAGGCAATGTGAGAGAACTGAGAAATATCAGTGAATATGCCGTTAATGTCTGCCAGGAAGAAAAAATTCAACCCCACCACTTGCCGGCATATATTGTGGAAATGAAACCCATGATCGAAGCACAGGTGTTACCCCCGATTCAAACAGGTTTGAATGAATATACATTGCCTGAGACGGAGCAGACATGGGGGGCTATGGAAAGAAAATTGATTATGGATGCGCTGGTGAAGACCGGGGGACGACGTAGCAAGACCGCAGAGCTTCTTGGCTGGGGAAGAAGTACGCTCTGGAGAAAAATGAAACAATATGGAATCAACCAATAAAAAGGTGTGTACAAAAAAGAAACAATATGGTACATAATGCCGGAAAAAATACTCATACCGTTATATGGAAATGATGTTGCACCCCGGTTCGATCTATCCACCGAGGTCCTTCTTACCGTCCGGGATAAAAATGTTTCCGATGGGGAAGAAAAAATCGTAGTGCTCTCCCAGGCTTCCGCCGAAAAACTGTGTCACTTGATTCTGACGGAAGAAGTTGATGTAGTGATCTGTAGCGGCATTGAGGAGGAATATTACCAGTACCTGACCTGGAAAAAAGTGCAGGTGATAGATTCCGTAATCGGTTCCTGGGAATCTGTTCTGAAACGCTTTTATGAGGGAACGCTCCAGGCCGGAGATATTCTTTTCGACGAGAAGGATTAAAAGAACAATGAGCCCCAAAAACTTATGGACACGTTTAACCAAATCCCTTTTGCATAACTCTAATGGTGAGGCTTCAAATCGTTACCGTATACTCAGAAGAAATATTTTTATATTGATGATCCTGATAACCATCATTCCCCTGATCATAATGGCGGGAATCTACCAGCATGAATATCAATCCAGCATTAAAAAAGAAATTGTCAATCCGTTGAAAACACTGGCGAACAAGACCAAGCACTCTTTGGAACTTTTT
>CAZKDT010000089.1:0-9155 GCA_964551515.1 uncultured Desulfobacteraceae bacterium
ACACCTGACACCTGACATTGGAGCCACGGTTTGTCAATATGCAAGGATCAGCGTTACCAACGGTCTTAATTTATACCCAGGAAAACCTGAGCCGGAACATTATAATATAATATAGTCATTAATAGCTTGCCTTGTAAAGGGGATAAAACGAAGATTTTTCCCTTTTAAACTATTTCCCGCAGCATTTTTTATATTTTTTTCCACTTCCGCAAGGACAGGGTGCATTCCGACCGACCTTTTTTTGGGTTCGTTTAACTGGTTTTTTCTTTTCCGAATCATCACCACTGGAGAATATCATCTTTTGTTCTTTTGGCTGTTGCAAATCAGCTATCTTTTTGGGTTCGGATATCTGGATTCTGAACAAAATACCCAACGTTTCTTCTTTGATCCTGGAAATCATATCCTGAAATAGTTCGAACCCTTCTTTTTTGTATACAATTAGAGGATCCTGTTGTGCATATCCCCTTAAACCGATCCCTTCTTTCAGATGATCCATGCTTAACAGATGATCTTTCCACAAATTGTCCACGGTTTGGAGCATGATAATCCGTTCAAGGTTTCTGAATTCTTCTGTTCCTAAAGCAGCCTCTTTTTCGTTATATAGACTTAAACTCGCATCATAGATCAACCCTGCCAGTCCGTCTCGTGTAAGTCCGTCCATGGTGTCATTGTCAAGCTTGCCCAGGTGGAAGTGAAATTGTTTGAACACCGCATCATTCAATCCTTTCCAGTCCCACTCTTCAGGAAGAACTTTTTCATCCATGCAGCTATATGTTATCTCCTTGGCCTTATCGCGAATCATATCTTCAATGGACGGCTTTAAGCTTTTGCCATCCAGAGCTTCCCTTCGCTGTTTGTATATGACCTCCCTTTGTTGATTCATTACATCATCATATTCTAATAGTTGTTTTCTAATATCAAAATTGTGTCCCTCAACCTTTGCCTGGGCATTTTCAATGGCTTTGCTTATAAGTTTATGTTCGATGGGCTCACCCTCTTTCATCCCTAACTTGTCCATAATTCCGGTTATCCGTTCCCCACCGAATATTCGTAACAGGTCATCTTCCAGGGAAAGATAGAAACGAGATGAACCTGGATCACCCTGTCTGCCCGAACGTCCCCTGAGCTGATTATCGATTCGTCGGCTTTCATGTCTTTCAGTCCCTAAAATATGAAGTCCTCCCAGTTCAGTAACGCCTTCACCCAATACAATGTCGGTTCCGCGGCCGGCCATGTTTGTGGAAATTGTAATCGCCCCTTTCTGACCCGCCATTGCAATGATTTCAGCTTCCTTTTCATGGTTTTTTGCATTCAAGACCGAATGTTTAATTCCTCTTTTTTTTAATTTATTTGAAAAACTTTCTGAAATATCGATTGAAATGGTTCCCACCAGAACCGGCTGCCCTTTTTTATGAAGTTGGACGATTTCATCCATGGCCGCATCAAATTTCTCCCGGCGGGTTTTATAAATCACATCCGGAAAATCGGTTCGGATCATGGATTGGTTTGTGGGAATAACCAACACGTCCAGATTATATATTTTTTTGAATTCAGCAGCCTCTGTATCAGCGGTACCGGTCATGCCGGCAAGTTTATTATACATCCTGAAATAATTCTGAAAAGTAACGGTGGCCAGGGTCTGATTTTCGTTTTCGATCTTGACGTTTTCTTTGGCTTCAAGTGCCTGGTGCAACCCTTCAGAGTAGCGCCGTCCGGGCATCAATCGGCCTGTGAATTCATCTACGATGATAACCTCTCCATGTTTGACAATATAGTCAACATCACGCTTAAACAAGGTGTAGGCTTTAAGTGCTTGGTTTATATGATGCAAAAGTTCAATATATTTCGGATCATACAGATTGTCGACCTTGAGTATTTTCTCCGCTTTAGCGATCCCTTCTTCGGTCATAACTGCTGACCTGGCTTTTTCATCCAGAGTGTAGTCCTTTTCAGATACAAGACGTGGAATTACGCCATTGACCAGATGATATAGTTCCGTCGATTTTTCGGCCGGACCGGATATAATTAACGGGGTTCGGGCTTCGTCGATCAATATGCTGTCCACCTCATCAACAATGGCAAAATTGAGTTCTCCCTGAACAATTGAGTCTTTGTCAAACTTCATATTGTCCCTTAAGTAGTCAAAACCGAACTCATTGTTTGTTCCATATGTAATATCTGAATTGTATGCGGCTTTACGCTCTTCATCATTCAGACCGTGCAATATAGACCCAACGGAAAGGCCGAGAAAATTATAAATATGTCCCATCCATTCCGTATCCCGCCGGGCCAGGTAATCGTTCACAGTTATAATGTGAACCCCTCTGCCGGTAAGTGCGTTCAAATAAGCCGGGAGCGTGGCTGCCAGAGTCTTGCCTTCACCGGTTTTCATTTCAGCGATTTTCCCCTGATGAAGAACGATTCCACCGATAAGCTGCACATCAAAATGCCGCATCCCCAAGGTGCGGATTGAAGCTTCTCTCACTGTTGCAAAAGCCTCTGGAAGAATATCATCAAGCGATTCCCCGTCATTCAAACGCTCTTTTAATAATTGGGTCTGGGCTTTCAGCCGTTCATCATTCATGGCTTGGATTTTTGATTCTAAGGCATTAATTTTATCAACAACAGGTTGAATTTTTTTTAATTCCCGTTCGTTTTTGCTGCCAAATACTTTGGTTAAAAAATTTGCGTACATATAATCAACATTCCTCTTGAATTGTTAGGGTTTACTCAAAAACAACTTCACATTTTGTATGCCCATGAATCCCGCCTGTCTGCGTTACGAAAAATCGAAATATGGTTGATATTACTTAAGTTCATGTGCCTTGCTGGCTGTCTTAACTCCCAAAATTGCAAGTTAATTGGGTTCTAAAAAACTTAGTCCTCCCGCCGGGGCAGAGCCCCTCTGGGGCGGCGCCTGGACCCGGATCTTTACTTTTTCGTGAATTTTACGCTCCATATTTTGCTTCAAAGTATATCATTAATCGATTGGTTTTGCAAAAATAGATTTTGCAAAACCGGATATGACGACCTCACGGTAAAAAATATTAAATGAAAGGAAAGAATAGTAGAAAAAGCGGGAAGTAACAATAGATTTAGTTTAGAATGTATTTTTTTGGATTTACCGGTATTCCGTTTAATAAGACCTCATAATGGAGATGGGGGCCTGTACAGCGTCCGGAGTCGCCCATCTGTGCAATAATATCTCCTCTTTTAACCTCTTCACCAGGTTTTTTAAGCACCTTTTGAAGATGCCCATACAGGGTAGCCATCCCATAACCATGATCAATTTTAATCATCCTGCCAAGCAAAGTCTTGTATCCCGTAAATGTTACAATTCCATCCGCAGTAGCAACAATCGGTGTCCCCTTACGATTGGCGATATCCATTCCTTTGTGGAATTCTCGAAGATCTGTAAAAGGAGATTTCCGGTATCCGAAGCTCGAAGATATCCATCCTTTTGTTGGGCGGATTGCTGGAGTAGATGATAGAAGATTGCGCTGGTTCTCAAGATAGTTGTAAAGGGATTTAAACCCTTCTTCCTGATTGATTGAAGCCAGATTAAGTTCTTGTGTCTGCGAATGCATTTCACGCATCAGACTGTTGTGCTTTTCTTTAAGTGGAACTTGTGAATCGAGATCTTCAGGAACTGAACCCCCCACACCAAAGAGACTGTCATGGTCGTCAGGTTTTTTAATGTTTGCAATAATTCTTATTTTCTTTTCAAAATTGCTCAACACAAGCAGCTTTGACTTTAACGTGTTAATTTCATCAGCAAAGTTTTGAATTTGCCGGCGCTGGTTGACGATTTCATCATTTTGATTGGCAATCTTGCTTTCGAGTTCTTGTTTGTTGAATGTTGTTTTAATATTGATATAATCGTAAATAACAAAAACGGACAATATTATAAAGATGGCAACACAGGCGCTGATGATACCTAAAAAGCGCTTGGAAACTGTTGACTGTTTTACTGTCGAGCCTGTATAGCTTAAAATAAAAAATGATATCTTCCCGTTCATAAGACCTTTTTTAAACGTACAAAAAGTCTGTTTTATTAAATTATTGCATGTTTTTAATATCGACGAATTTCCTATCATTTCAAGATGCTCGACGCTATTAATCCTGTTTCTGAATGTATTGCATGATGTCTCTTAGTTGTAATTTTTGTGCTTTTTGTGGAAAAACTTTCTCAATCATGCCAATAAGGCACCAAGACACTAAGAAAGAATAATGAATATATCCTTTGTGTCTTAGCGCCTTTGCGGCAAATATTTTTGGTTTTGGTTTGTCCGGGTTAGGCAATGCCCAGTTTAAATTTGAGAGATTTAAGTGTGTTTTTCATAAGCATGGTGATGGTCATGGGGCCAACACCTCCGGGCACCGGTGTAATATAGCCTGCAATTTCCTTTGCGGCATCAAAATCAACATCTCCGCTTAAAATGGCAATCTTCTTGCCGGTTTTTTCACTTATTTTTTCACCGATCCTGTTGACTCCCACGTCAATTACGCATGCTCCGGGTTTGATCCACTCAGGTTTTACCAATCCTGGAACACCTGCCGCCACAATCAGGATGTCCGCTCGCTGACAATGTCCGGCCAGATCTTTTGTGCGGGTATGAACAACGGTGACTGTTGAATTGGCGCCCGGGCCCTTCTGAACCATCATATTGGCTATGGGCTTCCCTACGATGTTGGAACGGCCCACAACGACCACTTCGGCTCCACTGGTTTCAACTCCGGCCCGAACAATCATTTCCTGGATACCTGCCGGGGTGCAGGGAGGAAACTTGACTTCATCACCGCCGATCATAAGACGTCCCACATTAACCGGATGAAATCCGTCCACATCCTTGTCGGGGTCAATAGCGTTTAACACTTTTTTTTCATCGATATGCTTTGGAAGAGGGAGCTGAACAAGGATACCATTGATAGCATCATCTTTGTTGTATTTATCGATCAAACCCAAAAGTGCTTCTTCGGAAAGGTCGTCGGGCTGACTGTCCTGTATCTCATTGAATCCGACCCGGTGGGCGGTTTTAATTTTGAGGGTCACGTAAGAAATTGACGCAGGACTTTCACCAACCAAAATAGTTACAAGGCCCGGAACAACGCCGTGTTTTTCTTTGATTTCTGCTACTTCAGCAGTAATTTCCTCAAGAATTTCTTCACGGATATCAGTTCCTTTAATTAGTTTTGCTGCCATTTTTAATCTCCTTTCATAAATAGTTTTAGATTTTGTTATAATTTACTATTTACTATCCCATTAGAACTTAGGGGCTTCGCCCCAATATTCCACAATTCCATTCTTCCATTCCGATGCCACAAACATTTTGTATTTTAAAACATGTATTTTCGAAAAATTATAGAATTTCCGAAAAAGTATATCAAAAATCTTTTAGACTAATAAAATCTCAATGTCAAGAAGACTCGTAATTTGATTTGGCGGATGCGTCCACAAACGCTCTGCAACAGCCAGAAAAATAATAACATAATATTTTTATTGTTTTCCTTTTGATTTTGTTATATCGGAACGATTGGTAATCGTGGCAATTACCCAATGTTTTGAAATTTAAGTACAACATTTAACAAGGAGGAACTTAATTATGAGAAAATTAGTGAGGCTTCTATTTTTTTTGCTTCTTATTGCTTTCATAACATCGTGTGCTGAAAAATCTGAAGACCAGAAAAATATTGCGGATCTACAACAAAAAATAGAACAACTAACAATAAAGGTAGGTGAATTAGAAAAAGAAAATGCTGCCCTTAAAGAGGAAATAAAAAAGCTTACTCAACCGATTGCTGAAAAAGAAACCGCGCCCATCAAGCTGACATTCAGCATCTTCTTTCCACCTACCCACGGGCAGACAATAGCTGCAATGGACTGGGCAAAGGAAATTGAGAGGCTCACCGACAATAAAGTACAGATTACGGTTTTCCCCGGCGGAACCTTGACAAAAGCTCCCCAATGTTACAGCGGCGTGGTCAATGGAATTTCAGATTTGGGATTCAGTCTGTTCGCCTATACCCGGGGACGTTTTCCGGTCATGGCCGCAGTCGATCTCCCCATGGGGTATCCGGATGGCAAAGTGGCCAGCAAGGTTGCTCAAGAATTCGCAAAGACCTTCAAACCCGAAGAGTTAAACGACGTAAAAGTCCTGTATCTTCATGCACACGGACCGGGTCTTCTTCATACGAAAAAACCCGTAAGAAAACTTGAAGATCTCAAAGGCATGAAAATCAGAGCTACCGGTTTAAGCGCCAAGGTCGTTCAAGCTCTTGGTGGTGTTCCGGTGGCAATGCCCCAGGGCAGCACCTACGAATCTCTGAAAAAAGGCGTTGTAGAGGGAACATTCGGTCCCATGGAAGTTCTAAAAGGCTGGAAGCAGGCTGAAGTTATCAAATATACGACCGAATGTTACAGCGTTGGTTACACAACCACCTTTTTTGTTGTAATGAATCTCGACAAGTGGAAAGCCCTTCCGGCTGATATACAGAAGGTTTTTGAAACGGTTAGTGAAAAATATGTAGGGGTTCACGGAAAGGTATGGGACAACACCGATGAAGAAGGCCGAAAATATACACTAAGCTTGGGCAACGAAATTATCCCCCTGTCCGATGAAGAAAGTGCCAGATGGCGCAAGGCGGTCGAACCGGTAATTAACGATTATATCACCAACACGCCCAACGGCGACGCCTACGTTAAAAAAATCAAAGCGTTAATGTGCCAACAATAATATAATGCTTTAACTAAACGGAGCGTTTTAATTTAATCTTTAAAAATTATTAATCTGTTTTTACATTACATTCGTTAAAATGATTTTCACATAAAGGGGTTGCCTTGCACCAAACAGGAGGGTTTAGGGCGACCCCGAATTTTATGGCGCACAACCAATAATCAAACGTCTCGGAAACGTAAGGGTTCTATAAATTATGGATTCGGCTCAATATCACCATTTGATACACCGGAACTTATTGAGAACTTACTCGGAAATTCTATAATTAATTGAAAATAAAGGTATTTATTAGACTTATATTTTTTGTGAGCGAAGCGAACGAACTTGAATGTATACCTTTGAAAAAATATCTCATGCTATGGCTCGGAGTCTTTACTGGGTTGCAGGAGTTGCCATTGTCGTCATGATGCTTCTTACCTGTGCGGATGTGGTCTTGCGATATTTTCGAAAGCCCATCCCCGGCACCTATGAGTTGGTCTGCTTCTTGGGGGCGGCGGCAGTTGCATTCTCTATGGCCCATACGTCAGTGGAAAGAGGTCATGTTGCGGTAGCATTTGTGGTCAGCCTTTTTCCACGGCGAATTCAAGGTCTGATTGAAAGCATCACCACAATCTTTGGACTGTTCTTTTTTTCGTTAATCGCCTGGCAGTCGATAATCTATGCAAATGAGCTTCGTGGTTGCGGTGAGGTCTCGTTGACCCTGGAACTCCCTTTTTATCCATTTGTATATGGGATTAGTTTTTCGGCGGCAATCGTTTGCCTGGTATTGCTGTCTGATCTGTTTAAGAGCTTTTATAAACTATTTGGAAAATGAGTCTGACAACCACAGGAATCATAGGTATTATCATATTGGTTCTCCTTCTCTATTCTAAAATGCCTGTGGGTTTTGCCATGGGTTTCCTGGGATTGATGGGATTCAGCTACGTGGTAACCTTTGAAGCAGGCTTTAATCTTTTGGCGCGTGATGTCTGGGATGTTTTTTCTTCCTATAATTTGACCGTAATCCCTCTTTTTGTATTTATGGGGCAGATTGCCTTTCACGCAGGTATCAGCCGAAGGCTCTATGATTCCGCCTATGTATTGTTTGGCCACCGCCGGGGAGGGCTTGCCATGACAACCGTTGGAGCATGTGCCGGGTTTTCGGCCATATGCGGCTCGACCAACGCTACGGCAGCGACCATGGCAACCGTTACCCTTCCCGAAATGAAACGGTACGGGTATGATATGGGTCTGGCCACAGGTACCGTGGCAGCAGCAGGAAGCTTGGGCATACTCATACCTCCCAGCGTGATTTTCATTGTATATGGAATTTTGACCGAGCAGTCCATCGGTAAACTTTTTGCTGCGGGAATTCTTCCCGGGATTCTTCTTTGCTTTCTTTTTTTAATGACCATTTACCTCAGGGTCTTGAAAAACCCCTCCCTTGCACCTCCCGGTCCCAAGACCAGTTTCAAAGAGAAATTCAGATCTTTTGCCGGTGTAATTGAAACTTTGATATTGTTTGCCCTGGTCATGGGAGGTATTTTTTTTGGCATTTTTACGCCCACCGAGGCGGCGGCCATCGGCTCGTTTTTAACCATTCTTATCGCGATGTTCAGAAGGCAACTCACCTGGAATGCGTTTGTAAAATCCCTGGCAGATACCACCAAAATAAGTTGTATGATAATGGTGATTGTAACCGGCGCCGTGATATTCGGCCATTTTATGGCCATTACACGACTGCCTTATGAACTGGCCGAATGGGTGAGTTTTCTTCCCCTCCCTCCCCATGCCATCATGGGGGTAATCATCCTGGTTTATCTTTTCGGGGGATGTTTTATGGATGCCCTTGCCATGATTATGCTGACTATCCCTATATTTTTTCCGGTGGTTCAAAAACTTGGGTTTGATCCGATATGGTTTGGGGTGGTGATTGTATTAATTACCGAGATGGGAGTAATCACGCCTCCCGTGGGGGTCAATGTTTATGTGGTTTATGGTGTTGCCAAAGATGTTCCACTGGAAAATATCTTCAGGGGGGTTTTCCCCATGCTTTTGGCCTTGCTTCTTTGCAATCTGATTCTTCTTTTATTTCCTCAAATTGCTCTGTTCCTGCCAAGCCTTATGAACTGAAGTCAACAGACCCGGTTTTCAATATAAGAGTAAAAATCGGGTGTAAATCAAGACTGTTGTTTGCTAAGATTGCCATGGCTATTTGGTTTCAGGTGTCAGGAGGACGAACGTAAGAGCTGACACCTGAACACTGACACCTGGATTGCTTGAACTAAATCACCAAGAATCTTGATTTCAGACCTCGTCATTCAGCTTGAAAAATAATCGTGACTCCTTAATTTTTTTGGGGATTGCATGAAAATTGGACACTGGCCCTCAGGTTTCAGGTGTCAGGTGTCAGTAGTGAAAAAGCGAGAACCAGCCTGAAAC
>CAZKDT010000090.1:0-9102 GCA_964551515.1 uncultured Desulfobacteraceae bacterium
ACCAGTATTCCTGTGGTTAAAATTTTCGTCTTCCCCTCCGGGGCGTAGGCCCTACGGGCCGGAGGCTTGATCTTAACGAAAAATCCTAGTTTTCGTTCGGGCACTACTTAGTCAGAGCGGTATATATAGCCTCCTATAATCTTCCGGTAAACATCGATATTTCTGTCAACCATTGTGTCGATGCTGAATTTTTGTTTCACCAGCGACTTGCCTGTTCTTGCCACTCGCTTTGCCAGTTCATCATCGGTAAGCATCCGGATAATTCCTTCCGACAATGCCTTAGGATCGGCAGGAGAAACCAGAAGTCCGCTTTCCCCATTTTTAATGATTTCTGGAATTCCACCTGACTTAGCAGCCACAACCGGTTTTCCAATGGCCAGAGCGTCAAGAATTGCGGTTCCCAAACCTTCCTGAACGCTGCTCATAACAAAAAGATCGGCGATCTGGTAAAAATCACCCACATCTTGGCGAAATCCGGTGAAAATAAGCTCATTCTTTAATCCTAAAGATGCAGCTAAAACTTTAAGCTTTTCCATCAAGTCACCGCCACCAACAATAAAAAAGCGGACGTTGGGAATCTTGGCCAGAACATGAGGAATCGCTCTGACCAGATATTGTTGCCCCTTATGCCCGGCTAAATGAGCAACATTTATCACAACATGTTCACTGCTTTTGATATTAAATTCAGAAATAAGGTGATCCTTGGCGGCATTAGCAAATCTGTTTGGATTGATTCCACTTGGAACTACAAAAATACGGTCAGCCGGAATTCCGTCATTCACCAGAACATCTTTGATTTTATAGGAAATGGCAATATAAAAATCCGACATATAACGGTACTTTATACCGCTTAAATTCAGAAAACTGTGGCGAAAAATAGAGAAATCGACCCTGCGGGTCACAAGACGATTTACGTTGGTGCCAATGGAAGAAAAAAACGCCAGCGTATGTGCATGAGAAGTATGAGAATGGAGAATGTCGTATCTGAATCTGTTAATCAGCGTCCTGATACGAAAGCAGGCCAAAGGATCTACCTCTCCGTACATGGAAATAGGAAAGACTCTAATTCCGTTATCTTCTGCTTTTTTAGCCATGGGAGATTCTGGTTGGCATAATAAGTGAGATGATATATTTTTTCGTTTAAGGCCCATAAGGAGATTGAAGGTTTGCTGCTCCCCACCCCTCCAGGTTTTTTCAGTATTAATATGAAGTATCTTCATTGGGTGTCACAATTTTTTGGATATAAGATATAATTACAGTCATAACCACATCATAGCTTATATTTTACCTAATTTCATAATGGCAGTAACATATGGACGTCTTTAACCCCGCCACAAGGGGTCGGGATATTGAAAACTATAATAAATTTTTATTAGGTTAGCAATGTTTATGGACAAAAGCTGTATCGCTTCTTGTTCTGCCCACAAATACCAATAGACTTCCCAGAATAAAAGCAAGAGGATATAGGGAATATTTCGAGTAAAATGGGAAAGTTAATCCACAGTGAATCAGCCAACTTAAAAAAACAATGATTAAACATTTTAACAGAAGACCAATTTTTCTGTTTTGGTTTTGCCTGGCCGCATTTACAATTGAAGTAAATAAAAGTGCCAACCCCCCAAAAATCAAAACGAATCCAATAAGGCCATTTAAATAAACTATTTCGAGTAAAAAGGAATGAGAGGAGACAAGGGTGATGTTAAAAGTCGGACCTTTGGTGTAATTTATTGGGGACCATCCTATCCCATGACCGAATATCCAGGCCCACAACGAATTTTCTTTAATGTTATTAAATGCTTTAGTCCATAGCTGGATTCTTTCTTCTTCGGCCAGGTTAATAATTAAATCCTGAATTCTTGAAGCAAAATTGGCATAATCAGTTAAATACAAAGTGATCAGAACAAAACATGTGAAAATCATTCCAAACCATTTAAAGCGACCTTTGACGAGAAAAATAAAAACAAAAAATGTGCCGACAATAACCCCTAAGAATGCCGGCCGCGACCCTGTATGCAATAGAAGGTCAGCATCCATAATGGCTATGAAAGCAAATAAAAATTTGTGCCAGCTAGTGGTGACCCAAAAAAAATAATAAATTATCGGGAGAACCAAAACAGCAAATGTGGCTAAGTAATGAATGTTGGTGAACGTACCATAGGGCATATGAAAAAGATAGCGTGCCGCAAACTGCCAACAGACGGTTAGCGATATGAGGGCAGAAAAAAATTCTGGTACCCAGCCGGCGATTTTCTTTTTGCTCAAACAGTGAATGGCAAAAACAACGATAAGCATTCTGACTAAGTTGCTCATCCATCGGAAGTGTGATTGTTGCGGACAGACCAGAAGGCTTGCCAGCAGTAAATACGTACAAATCGCGCAAGCAATCCAATAGGAAATCGGAATTTTTTTTAGTTTATAGTCACCGAATAATGCATTTAGAAACAAAAAAACGCAGCTTAGCTTTATTAAGACAACAATACCACCACGATTAAGTGCGAAAAAAGTGAAAAATGCTCCGGACAATGTCAATATTAGCCAGTATTGACTGGTCAGAACGGCTTTTATCGTTTCAAATTTTAATGGAACCACTGTGAATCTCATTTTAAATTAGGATCTCACTCGCTTTATTTCCTTGTACATTTTTTTTGGCTATGTTTTTAGAGGCCTGAATATTAACGAAGAAAAAAAACTACCCATTTACGTTTATAATGTCAATATATCATTTTTCCTCAAAAGTTACTGCTGATCATTTGACAATGGCTGAGGTCACATATTAAAATAGAAGTTTAAAAATTAGGAAATTCTCCGGAACAAGAAATAACTTGCCCAGATTATTTCTGACTTAGCTTAGATTATTATCATATTCAAATTTTTAAGGAAAAAACTCGCTTATGTGTAATGCAACAGGTATTGTTTTTGGTGTTAAGAATCTAAATCTTGAGGAAATAAAAGGAAAAAAGATTGTTGAAGTAGGCGCCTATGACGTTAATGGAAGTCTTCGACCGATCATTGAATCATGGGCAAAACCCGCCGAATATATTGGTGTAGATATAGTAAAGGGCCCTGGTGTTGATGTCGTCTGTATGGCCGAAAATTTGAAAAATGTTTTTGGTAAAGAGCATTTTGATATTGTTATATGTACCGAACTCCTTGAACATGTTAGAGATTGGAAAAAAGTTGTTTCAAATATTAAAAACATATGTAAGACAAACGGTCTTATAATAATCACAACAAGATCTAAGGGTTTTAAATATCACGGTTTCCCATATGATTTCTGGCGCTATGAATTAGATGATTTAAAGAAAATTTTTTCTGATTGCGAAATTATCACCTTGGAAAATGACACAGCCGCACCAGGGGTTTTTTTAAAGGCGAAAAAACCTGTAGGGTTTTTAGAGAAAGATCTGGCAACCTACAAATTGTTTAACGTGGTCGTCGATAAAGATGTAACGGAATTGAAGGATATTGACCTACGAATCTTTATTCTTCTACAAAAAATATTGTCTGGTAAGAAAAAGAGACTTCACCGTTTCCTTTTTAAAACCATTAGATTTTTTACCGGAAAAATAGAAATGAATTAGCATAAATTTTTAAATTCAGTATTTCAACACAGACTATTTCTAAATCCTTTGATAGTTGGAATCAATATGACCAAATGTAAAGTCTGCCAAAATTCTTCAAGTAATAAGATGTTTTCTGTCCGTGAAATGATGTTGGGTTTTAGGGATGAATTTGAGTATTTCGAATGTGCTTCCTGCGGATGTCTTCAAATAAAAACAACACCATGGGATCTTTCCAAATATTACCCTGAGAAATATTATTCTTATCAGATTAAAAAAAATCCTGGGAGAAATCCCGTTAGAACTTTATTGCGTCGTCAAAGATCAAAATATTGTTTATTTGGAAAGAATAACTTGTGGCCTCTACGCTCAGATAAATACGGTTCCTTTGGATGGTTTAAGAAAATGAAAATAAAATTCAATTCCGCAATTCTTGATGTCGGCTGTGGCTTTGGTAAGTTATTAATTCGTATGCATAGAGATGGCTTCTATAATTTAATGGGTGTGGATCCTTTTATCAAAGAAAACATTTTTTATCGGAATGGGGTTAAAATTTTAAAAAAGCACATTTCCGAAATAGAAGGATCTTTTGACTGTATCATTTCTAACCATTCTTTTGAACATATGCCACAACCATTAAATGTTTTGAAAAAATTTTACGAATTGTTGAAACCCGATAGATATGTATTGATTAGAATTCCGGTCGCCGCTTCCTATGCATGGCGCCATTATGGCGTTAATTGGGTATCCTTGGATGCCCCACGTCATCTCTTTTTACATACCGTTAGAAGTATTCAGCTTCTTTCAAAACAGGCAGGGTTTAAAGTGGTGGAGATAGAATTTGATTCGACTGAATTTCAATTCTTGGGCAGCGAATTTTATCTCAGAAACATCCCGCTCATAGACCAAAGCCTCTATTTAAAAAATCCACAAAATTCAATTTTCTCAAAAAAGCAAATCCAAGGATTTAAAGACAAGGCTATTAAGTTAAATGAAAAAAATGACGGTGATCAAGCGTGCTTCTATTTGTACAAGGAATAAATTTGGTTGTTCTAACCTAATGTAAAATATAAATATATCGCTTTATGTATCGACTTTTTAATCTTTAAATTTTTGAAAAAAACTTTGGCTCATTTTCGACTGAGCCCGTTGTTTTTTTCTACTCCGGCGATGTCGCCGCCTTTCCATATCTTCCGGGTAAAGATGTGGATAATACTTTCTCCACCGCTTGTGAACCCAAAACCATTGCTCCGGATATTTCCGAACTATTTTTTCGATAGCATCTGTCATGATTTGAGTATTACTTTTCAAATCCGCACTAAGATCACCGGTTCTTTTTAATACCAGAGGCGCTTCCAAGTATATGGTGAATGTACTATCCTCATTTCTGATACAGAAACCGGGCAACACCGGGCTTTTACATCGCATGGCCAATAGGGACGCGGCCGGTGTTGCGCTTACGAATTTATTGAAAAATTTAATTTTTATTCCAAGAGAGCTTTTTATCCCCTGATCGATCAATATCGCAAGTATTTTACCGTTACGCAAGGTTCGAGTCATTTCGGGTAGAGCATCATCTTTATAAATAACCCTGCTTCCGAACCGGGTCCTGAGCCCATGAATCCATTGATTAATCGTTTTGCTCTGAATTTGCCTGGCTACTACGGTAAGCGGCGTCTTGAAATGCAGCGGCCAAAATAATGGCACAATTTCCCAGTTACCCAAATGTGCAGTAATTAAAATTGCTCCCTTATTGTTTTGCATGGCTTTCAATAGATGCTCTTCACCTCTGATGTTAACTTTGTTTATGATATCATCACTGGAAAAACATGCAATCTGACAAATTTCCAGAATAGTAATACCCAAATTTTGAAAAACGCATTGGGAAACTTTTTTAACTCGCTCGGGCGACCATCCCGGATAGACAAATTTCAAGTTGCGCCTGACGATCCGTCGATGCCTAACATCCATACCGTACATAAACATCCCTAACGCCCTGCCAATGCTTGCAATACGTTTATGGGGAATGCTTGCGATAAACGGTGCAAATTTACCGGACAATCTATTAAATTCATTGAACTGTTGTTGAATATGTTTTTCTATCATTGCTAAATTAAAAGCTGTTTACATGCTTCAAATGCTTTAGATACAGTCAGCTTTTCCATACAATTTCTGTGCTTACAATTCTTTAAATAACAGGGCACGCATTCCATGGATTCCTGTCTCACTACAATGCTCTTCTTGTTTTGAGGTCCAACATAGAACGGATCGGTTGGACCAAAAAGCCCTACTACAGGAATATCCAGAGAAGACGCCATGTGCATAACACCTGAATCAATACCGACAAATAAGCTTGCTCCTTTTATAATTAAGCAAAGACTGCCAAGGCTGATTTTACCTGTCAGATCCAGAAGATCAATGTCCTTTTCCCGGTTCTTTTTCTTTAAAATCCTTATTATCTCACCGTTGTATGCTTGATCTTCCGTACCACCCACAAGAACGGCGGATAACCCATATTTTTCTTTCAGCAGCAGCATTAACTCTGCAAATTTTTCTTTTTGCCAAGTCTTGGCAATCCTTCTTTTAGAAGTGCCCGGAGAAATGATGACGAATTTTTCCGGCAAATTCAGACCGACTTTGTTCTTATTCACGTTCAAAAGCCCAACGTAATCCGTTTTTGTAATCGGGATGTGTAGACGTTTTAGCAACTTGGCATTATTGTACCAACTGTTATGGCCTTCAATATTTTCTTTTAAGTTAAGACACCAATCCCATGGAAAATAAGAAAACCCAGCCTTAATTTTTGCTCTGCTTAATGCGGTTATCATCAGGCATTCTTCAGACCTGGCAAGAGATATCACCAAGTCATAGTTGTTTTTCCGTATGTTTTTTAAAAGCTTAAATTTAGCTGTCAGGCCGCTTTTTCGAGGGATTACGATATCCACAAACGGTGAATCAACAAGCAGTTCTTTCAGATACGGTTTAACCAAAGAATTAATAGATGCATCCGGGTAGTTTTCTCTTAAGGCCTTTAACAGTGGCAACGAAAAAATCAAATCCCCAATCTGATTCAGATGTATAATAAATATTTTTTTAAAGCTCATTATCCACTATTATAAAAAAAAGTCGTCGTCTTGTATTTCTTCTATTTCCTCAACACTTTTATCTGAATGTATAAAATTTTCAATCCACCAGTTGACATGATGATAAAAGCATCCCACAACACTACATTCCTTTTCAGCATTAAAGGCAGCAATAGAATGGGTTAGGTTTTTTAATGTTTGATCAAAATTTTCTTTTCCCGCATATCCTTTAAATTCTGCAAGTTTGGCCTGTTCAACTCCTCTGAAGGCCGGGCAGTGAAAAATTCCAGACGGCGTGACCACCGTGTTGAAAAACTGCAAATGACATATCTTGGGCTGCCTTTTCAGCTCATGCACCTTATTATCCATCATTGCCCGTAAATTCACACTTTCAAGGACCTTTATCTTATTGTCTGAAGCGCGTTTTGAATCATGAAAATTGTTTTTAATCTGTTCTATAATGCGGTGTTCTTTTTCTCTGTCAATGCTGTCTAAAAGAGTTTCTTTTCGAGATTCTGGAAGTCGTATCAGACAAGGTTTAAAAGAAATATAATCAAAGCCGTACGTTCGGGCCAATCTCACGGCTTCAGTCATCTCATGGATATTCGGGCAAAGTTCATGTCCGTTTATGTATAATCCTTCCCACACAATAACAAATGAATAGCCCAAGGAAATGTTCTGATTACGCTTTTTCACTTCTTTCGCACTATGGAGAATGTCATCTAACGTCACATGGGTTTTGGGTCTGTGGAGTTTGACAAAGGTTTCTTGACTTGCGGCATCCAAAGACACCCTTATCCAATCATTCTTTTCTAATAGAGAAACAACTTTTGTGATGCGACTAAGCCTTGATCCGTTGGTTACAATACCCAGCTGCAGTCCTATCTTCTTTATATATTTAACAATTTTATCAAAATCTTTGTGCAGGGTAGGCTCTCCCCCTCCTAAGAGGATAACGGATAACAACCCTCGGGATTTTAAGGTGTCCAAACTAAGTTTTACATCTTCAATATCTAAGTATTCTCCGGTATTGATAATTTTTGAATCAACGCAGTGCGGACATGAAAAATTACAGGCGGACGTCAAATCCAGGTTTATGGATATCGGCGCCAAATTGGGGAGTGTATGGCCGGTACCCGTTATTCCGGTATTTCGCTGCCAGGAAATATATTTCTTAAGGCTTTCTATAACCGAAGATTGCCTTAGTTTGGAACTGAAATCATGTTCTTTGTGTTTTAGTTTTTTCATATCGACCTCTCACATTATATCACAGCAATCATAAATTTCTTTTAACAGAGACATATTGTTTTTAATATGTGCTTTACCGATAATGGGCTCCCGTTTTTCCCTAACTGCCGAAATAAAATCTTGCACCGACAGCTCTAAAGGATCTTTTATCATCAGGATGTTATCTGAATATTTGAAAGAAATATCATAGGTATCAAGATCCAAAATTCGATGAATAATCTTATCATTGAACCCATATGAAAAACTGCGCGGTGGAAGAATTGCTCTTACAAGCTCAATTATAACCTCACAATAACCGGTGATAAATGTATAATGAAATGTCGTTTTTATTTTTTCTTTACCCGCTTCAATACTCAAATTCCCAATTTCTCCATCACCAAATACCGTATACAAAATGCTTAAGGCGTGTGGAACAGATTCTAAAATCATCTCTTTTCCAGAAACCATTGGAGACAGCTTTATAAAAAAAGTGTCAACTTTTTGACTATCCATTGGACCACAAAGCTGTTCATAGTATGGAAGTGAAAAAGGCCATTGAGAATTCATTGCTATTTTCAGATTATTGCTTTCGGCCGTTTCAAAAATATTGTTAAGTAATGAATTTATATCAATATCACTTTTATGCTGCCAAACAAATGGCTTCTCGCAAAATATATGGACTCCTTCTTTAACACATTTCATCAAATATTCATAATGAGTCAGTGCCGGAGAAGCAATGATAACTGCATCGGGTCTTTCTCTTTTCATCATGCAGTTAAAATCCGTATAATAAGGCGCATTAATTCCATATTGTGTTAGAATAGAAGATGTCTTACGAGCCGTTTTTTCAGTTGTTCCCAAAACCGATACAACACTTGCCCGATTTTTTTGAAAATATTTTCCGATATATTGCCCAATGCCACTTTTGTTTCTACCGGCGCCTATTATTGCTGTCTTCATTATGCCTTTTACTCACATTTTTAATCGAATATCTTTAAAACATCTTTTTCCCTAATACACAACGGCTTTTTATCCAAGATATTTGTTGCAATTTTTTACTTGAATTTTGCCCGAGTCGAAGTCTTTTATATGGAAAATTCAGCTTATATTTTATTAAGCCATAAGTTTTTTGGTAACATCTCAAAAATTGTGGAACCTACTTATTATACTTCAGATTTCGTAACATGATTGAAAAACAGGTCTTTTTTTTGGACATTATCGGGCGTGGTGAA
>CAZKDT010000091.1:0-9048 GCA_964551515.1 uncultured Desulfobacteraceae bacterium
AATATTGATGGGTGCTGATGGGAATTTCTCCTTTTTTCACGCAAATCTTAAGTTACAATTAATTCAATAAACGAACCCGGACGATAATTTCATGGTTCCTGATCCACAAATGAATTTTATCGACTATTTACCCTGAAAAATATAAATTTAATGTTTATTTTAGATGATGTCAAAGAAAAGTCGCCCCTATTTCTTTGGAACTATATCTTCAAACTCAGGAAGATCCTTCAGTCACGGTTTCCTGGTTCGATATCGGTGAAGTCCTGGGACTGGATCGAGAAGCATCCACCCGGGCGGCCGGAAATCTTTTCCGTAGCGGACTTGCTGAAATTAAGACCCTTAACGGCGGCATAGGAATTACTGCTGACGGCGTGGCCGAAGCTCAACAATTAGGAGCCCCGATCACCAGCAAGGGAGGTCCCGGTCCTGTGTTCGGGAATACCCTGGTTTTAAATGGAGCTGTCTGTCAGGCCGGTGAAAAAATTGCCGCGGATTTAAAGTAACTTCTCAATCAGTTATGGTGATATTGAGCCGAGTCCATAACTGATTGAGATGTTAAAAGTTTCAGGCTGTTGGAAAGAGATACACACCGTGGTGGAGCATTCCCCCTGTATCGGGATTCAAATACGCTTGCCCTGGCGTTTCGGTCAAAAAATCTTGAGGTTGATTTTTAATTGATGTATAAACGTGCTATTTTAAAATCAAGCGCTCGACAAATGATCCGGATATGAGAAAATCCGGGAAACACAAACGGATATTACCAAAATAAAAGGAAAGTCAATGACGGACAAAAAAGCAGACCTATCCGGACCTGGTATCGGAAATTATGATGACTTGGAAAAGACGCTACCCACAGACTACGAACCTTTACTTTCTCCAAAAGAAAGAATGAGGGCTGTTTTTGCAGTGAAGAAGTACATTGAAGAGAATTTGTGTAAGGAACTTAATCTGCAAATGGTGCAAGTACCCCTGATCGTTGACCGCGATAGCGGTTTGAATGATTACCTGGATCGCGACGGTTCGCGAACACCAGTGGAGTTTACATGTGGGCTTGGACTCAATAAACCCATACGCGCTCAGGTTGTTCAGGCAGCTACAAAGTGGAAACGCATGGCTCTCAAACAGTTTGACTGTGAAGTGGGTGAAGGCATATGTACTGACATGAAAGCGGTTCGCAAAGACTATTTTCTGGACCACGATCACAGCGCATATGTAGATCAGTGGGACTGGGAGCTGGCCATAACCGAAAACGACCGAAATCTTGACTTTCTCAAAGACGTCGTTAAAAAGCTCTGGAAAGTTATCCGGGGTGCGGGTAAGATGGCCCAGGAAATGTTTCCCCGGTTAAAGACAGATAAATACCCCGACTTTCCCGAGCAGCTCACATTTGTTCATGCCGAAGAAATGCTGGATTGGTACCCGGACCTGCCTCGGAAGGAACGAGAGACCCGGACCCTTATGGAAAAATCCCCGGCGATCTTCATCATCGGCATTGGCTGGCCATTAAAGGATGGGTACCCCCATGAAATGCGCGCTGCGGATTACGATGACTGGGCTACCGAGACTATCGTTAAGAGCGGTGAACAGTATCATGGATTAAACGGAGATATCCTGGTGTGGAACCCGGTAACAAAACGGCGCCACGAACTGACGTCCATGGGGATACGGGTCACCAAGGAAACGCTTAAAATCCAGCTAAAGATGTCCGGCCAGGAAGAATTCCTCAATTTTCCCTATCACCGGGCCATCCTCAATGATGAGATTCCTCTGAGCATCGGAGGCGGTATCGGACAGTCCAGGACCCATATGTACCTGCTTAGAACGGCCCATATCGGCGAAGTTGAAATTTCTGTATGGCCGAAGATCCTCAAGGATATATGTGTAAAGAAAAACATTCATGTCTTAGAGTAAATGACACCCTAATCGAGCGTAAACAAAATGGAAAAATATTTTATGTGTTCGATTTATTATGCATTTTAAAAGATTCGGATGTATTTTCATAACTCTTTGAAATCGTGCATGGCCAAATCCATCTTGTTTGAGAACCGGGAGGGTTTATTGATGTATCATCCGATTATTCAAAAAGGTGTATTTCTTCGGGTGCACCGAAAACAGGGAAGCTTGGCACACATCTGGTTATTGCACGGCTTTGGAGAGTCGAGTCTCAGCTTCCGGGAGGTGTTTTCCAGTGAACTGACGGCGTCCTATAGTCTTTTCGCACCGGACATGCCCGGATTCGGCGTGAGTCCTCCTCAGCCGAAAAAAATTTCCCTGGAAGCAGCAGCCGAGGTTACTATAGACCTGATCAACGCACTTTCGAACAACAGACCCGTGCTGGTGGTGGGTCACTCTCTGGGATCGGTAATCGCAACGTGGGTTGCACATGAGTTGAGTGAAACCGTAAAGGCTGTATTCAGTATTGAAGGCAACCTGACCCGTTCGGATGGATATTTCTCAGCACTGGCCGCGGAGTTCGAGGAAGCAAATGCGTTTTACCGATACTTCCTCGATCTGATTTACGAACGGGCAGCAAAGAGTGAGGCGTATCAGAGGTACTTGGCCAGCTTACGGTTTGCAAGTCCCAAGGCAATAATGGCCTGGGGCCGGTCTTCCGCTCAACTTGGTAAAACCGGGACACACGGCAGTGATTTTGCTGCCCTGAAATGTGCAAAGCTTTACTATTGGGGTACGCAGAGCACGTCGGAAGAAACACAAAGATTCATAGAGACACACGGCATTCCAAACCGGCAATATACAGGCGATGTTCACTGGCCTATGATTGAGACCACGGATGCGTGCTATCATCATATGGGTCAGTTTTTTGCGAGCGTGCCGAAATAGAATGTCATTTCTCCCAACCCGGACGGGCCGGAGCCAAGAAATATTTGCCACTAAGTCACAAAGCAAGGTCAGAGCTCAGTTGAGACTCTCAAATACCAGAATGAGTAAGGTAACACTCTCTATGACTAAAGTTAAAATACAGGATATTAAAATGCGCAATACCGTCCTTGTAACCCGCAGAAAAATTATCATGTGCTCCGACGAGCTTAATGGGGGCCCATTCTCGCACATGATAATTTTCTGCTAGTTTCTTTAAATAAAACTTGACTACAATAAACCAGACACGAGGAATTTTATTTTTACATTCAAAGCCTGGTCCTCTGGGCCAGGACTTTTATTTTGTTATTCTTTATTAGTGTTTGGTTGCCTTTGTGGTAACTTCTCAATAAGTTCTGGTGTATTAAATCGTGCCATTGAGCCAGCTCCATAATTTATTGAGATGTTACCCTATTGTAGCAAGAAAAAAATGTCACAAAAAGCACAAAATTCAAAATAAATAAATTAAAGCACGGTTTCAATTTCTTCGGCAATGCGGAGAGCGGCATCTTTCGGATTACTTGCGTTCCTGATGGGCCGGCCGATGACCAGATAATCAGATCCGTTTTTAACCGCGCGAGCAGGTGTGGTTACCCGCTGCTGATCATTTTTCCCGCCCATATCCCAATCCGGACGTATGCCCGGCGTTACCGCAATAAAGTCTTGACCGAATGTTTCCTTTATCATTTTCACTTCAAGTGAAGAAACATCCAGCGGAAAAATTATATAATCTTTTGCCTGCCTCATATATGTGTTATCCATTTGCAATGATTTTCAACGCTCCTTGTACCATATCAATAACAATCGGCAGCGTTCCCGGCTGCTCTCCATCAACATCAAGAAGTACCCGCTGATCCGACAACGCCTCTACTTTTTGACCGGTCAAAATAACGACTTTATCAATATCATATATCCTGCCATTGTAAAGCTTCGGGAGATTTAAAAAAACATCAGGAATGGTCAGGTTGCCTATGACAGTCACATTAAACAGGCCGTCATGAACCGATGCATCAGGAGCTACCCACATACCGCCGCCATGGTACTGGCCATTTGCAACGGCCACGTTCCAGACCGTAAACTCCTGTTCAAAACCCTTATCTATTCTAATTTGTATCCGTTTCTTTCCGTATAGAAAAATGGATATGAGCGTCGCCCACATAAAAGAAATAAATGGGCCAAAGGCCTTGGTCATCCTGTTGACCCGT
The DNA here is from genome assembly GCA_964551515.1 of uncultured Desulfobacteraceae bacterium. Taxonomy (GTDB): domain Bacteria; phylum Desulfobacterota; class Desulfobacteria; order Desulfobacterales; family UBA11574; genus S5133MH16. The sequence continues at coordinate 4,083 of CAZKDT010000091.1, forward strand.
TGAGCGACATCACCCCCCAGACCGAAACTTGTTATATTATGAAAATAGCGACGACATTCATGACCACGATGATCCCGAAAATAAAGTCTTCCCAAGTCTATAGTGCGAGCATGACCGCTGGCAATCACATTAATGGCATGTTCTATGTTTTGTGGTATAGGGAGTGTTCTTACAAAATCGCAGCCTGTGCCATTGGGGACAAAACCCAACATCACGCTTGACCGTCTATATTCTTCATGCATCATGATGCCGTTGATTACTTCGTTCAGGGTACCGTCTCCGCCCACGCAGACCAGAAGTCTGGCATCTTTAGCAACAGCATCTTCCGCAAACCGCATTGAATCACCGGGCTTTTGTGTCATATAAGTTTGAAAATGACCCAGACGATTTCTTGCGATCCCGTCAATATAAGACCAATTTGATCCCGTTGAACCGTTTCCGGCATGCGGATTGACAATAAAAGCGATCTTTGAAAAAGTCATATAATCTTAAACACAGAACCTTTGAACACAGAATACTTATTAAGTTCTAAGTAACTGTTAAATCAATTTAATTTAACATCTAAAACCTGAATCTTAAAACCCAAAACGTGATGAATTCGGCTTTTTGCGAATTTATCCATCCTACATAGCTTATAATTATCCATCCATAAAGCATTTTTCCCAACTTGCATTTTACATTTTAAATAAATCTATTGAAATAAATGACTTTAAAATGGTATGAATTCAATTTTAAAGGTTAAGATAGATTCTTCATCAAAACTTGATGAACTCGTAAAAAGATTTAGAAAACTTTGGACAAAAAAAATGGATTTAACCAAAAAACAGCAAGCCCTTTTGCGAATGCTTCCCGGAGTGGATTATATCCTTGAACTTTCAAAGGCAGATCCTTTCTTTAATGACATTCCCAAATCCGTTCTGGTTCGCTCGATTCGCTCAGTGGTTGAGAATCTTCGGACCATTATTATGGATGGAGAACAGGATATAACGGAAATAAAATTTTCAGATTCCATAATTCTCAAAAGGATTAAAAATAGTGTTAAACAAGCGATGACGTCGAATCTTAAACGGGTAGTCAACGCCACCGGTATTGTTGTTCATACCAATCTTGGCCGGTCATTACTTGCTAAAGATACCGTGGAGAATCTTTCGATTATTGCAAGCAGATATTCCAATTTGGAATTCGATCTGTCAAAAGGCAAACGCGGTTCCAGATACAACTGTGTTGAAGATATCTTATGTGAAATAAGTGGTGCCCAAGCTGCCATGGTGGTGAATAACAATGCAGGCGCCGTGCTCCTTTGTTTAGAAACCCTATCCAGGGGCAAAAAGGTTATTGTATCCAGGGGAGAACTTGTGGAAATCGGTGGTTCATTCAGAATTCCCGATGTGATGGCAAAAAGCGGAGCTGTCTTAAAAGAGGTGGGGACCACGAACCGTACCCATTTTCCCGACTACGAGAATGCCATTGAGCATGATACGGGCCTTTTGTTAAAGGTCCATAAAAGCAATTTCAGCGTCGTGGGTTTTACGGCTGAGGTTTCTCTGGAAGAACTGGTTGCTCTGGGTATAACATATCAAATTCCGGTGATGGAAGATCTGGGCAGCGGCACTTTTGTCGATTTTTCAAAATACGGCCTGTTAAAGGAGCCAACCGTACAGGAATCAGTGGCGGCCGGAGTGGATGTTGTCACTTTCAGTGGAGATAAGCTCCTGGGGGGTCCCCAGGCCGGTATTATCGTCGGGAAAAAGGATTTAATTGACAGCATTAAGAAAAATCCCATTACCCGGGCGCTTCGCATAGACAAATTGACCCTTGCCGTACTTGAAAGTACCCTGCGACATTACAGAAACATAGACCGGGAAATAGATTCCATTCCTACGTTACGCATGATAACTCTTTCTCTTGATCATATTGAAAAAAGAGCCAAAGAACTTGCCAAATTGATGGAAAATGCCGGTGATCCCCGCATTTCCGTATGCCTTGTCAACGTTTTTTCCAGGCCCGGCGGCGGCGCGTTTCCGCTTCAAAAACTTCCCAGCAAAGGTGTGGGAGTTAAGGTCCAAGGAATTTCTGCCAACGCTGTGGAAAAAAAGATGCGCGGCAACGACATTCCCATCATCGGAAGGATAGAAGAAGATCGTTTTATTATGGATTTGAGAACCATACAGGATGATGAACTGCCTATTATTAGAAACGCATTCAAAAACATGCTGAGAAAGGTCTGATTATGACACACAAAAAGCCGGAATTATTTCATCACCGCAGCTCCAGCCGGCAGTTTCTTTTCTGCAAATCAGATGCTATGCCAACGGATGATGAGGGTGTGGAAATATCCCGGGTTGACTCGACCTTGGTATCAAAAAGCTTTCCCAATATTCTTTTCGGGAAAAACTTTATCCATCACGCCATGGATAGACTCGATGCTTCAACAAAGTTTGAGGCCATGGTGATCAGAATTGACGATTCAACCCACAAAGACAAATCCATATCCGGTGATTACCACAGCAACTCGCTCGTGGATATCGCCAAAGCTATTGACGAAACATGCAAAAGCGAAAATGGAATGTGGGGACAGCTTGACCACGATATGTTCGGATGTTTTTTCACGGGAAAAAACCAAACTTCGCCCCTGAAACTTGCCGATAAAATAAAACACCGCCTATCGGAAGTTTGCAATGAAACCGTCTCCATGGGTATCGCCTCTTTTCCCACCACAACCTTCAATAAAAATCAACTTATAGATAATGCTCGCAAAGCACTTGATCACGCTGCATTCTTGGGCCCTGACAGTACGGTTTTATTTGATTCCGTAAGTCTAAATATCAGCGGAGACACGTTGTATCAGAAAGGGGACATCCACGGAGCCATCAAAGAATTTAATGCGGCACTGATGCTCGATTCATCAAACGTAAATGTCCATAACAGCCTGGGGGTATGCTACGGTGTTTTGGGCGATTATGAAAAAGCTTTGGAAAGATTTGAAGAAGCAGTCCGACTCGATCCTGAGGAAGCCATGGCTTTGTATAATGCGGGCCTTGTAAATATGCTGACGGATAATAGGGACAAGGCCCTTGAATATTTTCTTGATGCGGACAGAAAAGAGGGCAATATATTTGACGTTGCGTTTCAAACCGGAAGACTTTACCTGAAAATGGGAAAGCCGGAACAAGGGAAAAAAAGCCTTGAAAAAGCGGTTCGGCTCAATCCGGAGTCGGGACTTGCGTTGCGTTATTTGGGTGAGTGCTGTGCGGCCATGAACCTGACAGATGAGGCAATTTCTGCATATAAAAAGGTCATCCGGCAGAATCCCAACGACGCGGAATCACTTTCCGCCCTTGGTTATCTATTTGATCTTCAGGGTGAAAACCCGGAAATTACCACAATATTCTGTCAACAAAGTATTGAGATTGCACCTGAAAAAGGCCTGTTCCGGTTCCGGCTCGGCAATCTTTATCTTAAAAGAAATCAACTTGAAGATGCATTGGAACAGTTCCAAAAAGCAGACGATTTGGGGTATAATGCCAAAGATCTGATCCAAAAGGTTCAAAAATTGATACAAAATGAGTGATACAAAATGCTGAATACTGGATATTGGGTGCTAACCGGATGCTAATATAACATGGCGAAAAATTTAAGCACAGGAATACATTGAGTATTTTGAGGCTTAAAATTTGAGACTGACACAGGAATTGGGCAAAAGGGGGCATTTTACAGAGGTCTCGAAATGGTAGAGTAACCTATGAAAAGCATTGTTCTGGATACACTGGAAGAAAGTATCAGGGTTAAAGACCGGTTCATAAAAGATAATATCCCCCTCATTTTAAGGGGGGCCGATATGCTGGTTTCTTGCATAACCTCCGGTCATAAAATTTTGATTTTCGGCAACGGAGGAAGTGCTGCGGATGCCCAGCATATTGCGGCGGAGTTTGTAAACCGGTTTCAGATTGAACGGCCGCCCATTGCGGCTCTGGCTTTGACTACCGACACATCTATAATTACAAGCATTGGAAATGATTATCATTTTGACGAAATATTTTCCAAGCAAATTAGGGCGCTGGGCAAAAAGGATGATGTTGCCATAGGTATCAGTACCAGCGGAAGCTCTAAAAATGTAATCCAGGCGATTCATGCTGCAGGGAAAATCGGAATGGTTACCATTGGGCTGACCGGTCGTGGCGGAGCACTGGCCCAATACGCTGATCTGGTATTTTCCGTAAAATCAGACATAACCGCAAGGATTCAGGAAGCGCATATTATTTTGGGACACATTTTATGTGATCTTGTGGACCGGATACTGTTTCCGGAGAAATTCGACAAACCGGATTTTGGGGCTTGGCCCTAATTGGAATAATAGAATGATGGCATAAACCGGTTGCCATTAATAAAACTGTATTTTCTGTAAGTTGTAGAATATTTGAGATGCCTAACTATGTCGCAGAAATTTAAGCCAATTGATCTAAGCCGGGTAAAAACATACTCGCTTTCGGAACGAAAGAGCAGGGTAGCCACGTCGGATTTTGCCAAAACCTGGCAAAAGGGGTCTTATTTTAAGGAATTTATTGACCGCCTCCCGGATGTCCTTGCCGGGAGTCATATCAAGACGGTTATATCTTCAATTGCAACAGCCTTTAAAAATAAAAAGACCATAGTCCTGGCTATGGGGGCTCATGTTATTAAAGTTGGGTTAAATCCTGTTGTTATCGACCTTATGGAGCGAGGTATTATCACGGCCATTGCAATGAACGGAGCGGGTATTATCCACGATCTCGAAATTGCCATGGCCGGTCGGACATCGGAAGATGTGGCAACATCCATCGGTAACGGCAGTTTTGGGATGGCCCATGAGACAACCTCCTTTATCAGTGATGCCACCCATCTGGCCGGACAACATTCTACAGGACTTGGGGAATCCGTTGGATGAAACATCATCGAAAAAAATATGCCCTTTATGGACTAAAGCATC
>CAZKDT010000092.1:0-6499 GCA_964551515.1 uncultured Desulfobacteraceae bacterium
ATAAAAATGCAAAAAAAAGCGAAGGAGATCGATAATAAACTAAATTTGAAAAATGAACCTATCACCGTTTATCGGGTTAAAATTTAACCTAAATTTTGTAAGCCTTTTTATCTCTTTCTAAAAAGTTAATGCAGATGTTAGGTTTAATCTTTTATGCTTATAGAATTGCCGGGCTGGATGTTTTGACATGAAAAGCACACAGCTTCAGCACTGTCAGAATAAACAGTGGTTATTTTGATCTCGCCTGTTTTAAGGCCGGGTATAAAGAACTTCTGGTCTTCTGCTCCCTTAAATATGCCGTTGTCATCATAAACTTCAAACATATCACCCGGTTCTATACCCACTTTTTCCCCGGAAGCGATAACAACTTTTTCTCCGCAGATTGATCTGATGTATCCTTTCCAGGGATGTAAAACGACCGCATCACAGATCTGTTCCCCGATTTCGGCAGCAATAAATTCCAAAGCATTATTTATTACATGAATACTGATTTCACTGGTCTGTTTGGTTGGGTCATAATATGATATATCATCATATAATATATCCTCGTCCTTGATTTCGTGCATGTAACTCTTATCGAGTAGTTTCGCACCGGTTTGGATATCGTATACCTGAACCACTACCTGAACTTGGACAAAGTTATAAATGTCTTTGAACCACAAGATTCCTCGCGCCTTTTTATGATTTCTGACATCTATTAAGGCTCCGGTTACCACCATATTCAAACCGAAATGTTTGCCGGTTGTGGCCAGTTTAAAATTGTCGATCACGCCGGATTTCTTCCTGGGCAAGTCTAAAAGATAACTCGGATAGTCGGGATCATGGGGCTCTAACACAAGGATGTCCGGGCATGATATCTTGATTGCTTTCACCAGATCTTTAGTAAGACTTTCTTCTAATCCTTTATCAGAAAAAGCGGTTTTGTTTTCAAACAGGGTAACGGCCACCCTTTTTTTTAAGTCTTTATCCGGAGCTTTATAATCCCGGACAATCCTCTTTGTCTTTTTTTCTATGTTGGAGTAAGTGGAGCATCCGGTAATAGAAATAATACAAAACGCCAAAAACAAAATCCATGCGAACATATTAATTTTTACATAAAAAGGTTTAATATTTTTATTCATTATTTTTCCCTTGGAATACGGCGCTGACAGCGGTGGTAATCCCGCCTCTTGCGGTAAAATTTCCGGTAATTTCCATGAACTTGGGTTCCAGTACGGAAACCAGGTCATCCAGAATCCGGTTGACCAGACTCTCATAGAAAATTCCCACGCTTCTGTATTGCAACAGATAATATTTTAAAGATTTTAATTCAACGATTTTAGCATTCGGCCGGTATTTGATTGTGATACAGCCCACATCAGGAAGTCCGGACATTGGACATAGAGATGTATATTCTGGCTGTTTAATGATAATATCAATGTCTCTTTGAGACTTAAATTCATATTCTATGCAATCCAGCACATCAGCTTTAATTATATCAGGACTTTTGATGTTATATTTTATATTCTTTTCATTTAACGTTGACATTATTTGTTTTCTCCACTTTACAGGGCCTAAAACTTGAGATGCAATTCCTGCATTTACAGCTTGTAATAATTAATAAAACGTTTCGTGTCAAATAGACTGTCAGATTTTTTTTAATCCCCTGATAATAAATCGGCGGCAGAGTATCTTGACACTGGCAATTTATTCTGGTAACAGATCAAAATAATTAATAAAACTAAAAAGGAGTGTTATATGGGCTCGGTCGATGAGTTAATTCTCAGAGCAACCAAAGAAATTGTTGTTAAATTTATTGAAACCGGACGGGTGGGTCCTGCCGGTTTCCATGAAATGTTCAAAACCGTTTACAACACTATCGAAAAAATCGTCAAGGATTCACAACAACCTCCTGAACAAGACACCGAAACAACCAACTCATAATAAACCTGATTTATGAGTTTGTTGATTAATGAGGATTTTTGTTCAAGATCAAGACTCCGGCCCGGAGGGGGATGAGCGCATTTTAGGGGACAGTGATTTTGTCGAAAAAGTTCTGAGCCAGGCATCAGAGCAAATGGAACGACGGTACCGGTTAAAGGCGGAAGGATGGACGCTGACAAAGATTACCGAAAGGGTTGCAGAAATCTTTGGCATTGAAAAAGACCAAGTGGTTGTGGCCGGAAAACAGCCCGATCGGGTACGTGCCCGCAGTGTTCTGGCCTACTGGGCGATTCGGGAACTGGGCCTGACAGCAACAGAGGTTGGCAAGTACTTAGGGCTGAGTAAATCTGCAGTCAGTCGGGCGGCCACGAGAGGCCAAAAGCTCATCATCGATCAATCCTTGTCCCTGAAAGAATAGAAACGCGTAAATTCAGCCCCCCATTTCTTTACTATTGACCCAAGTGAGATCAAATGTAATTTGTTACAACATGTCACATCCGCTTGAACATCCTATTTTGGACCTTACCGCACCGGCTTCTGCCACTCTTTGGCAAAGATTCCTGCAATCCGGTCAATCTGACCCGGATCTATTTTCAGAGCTTTGGCAACCTCTGAATAGAGTGTCATGCGGTTACTGTTTTCGGCATCCACGAGTCCGTTGAGGTCCCTTTTCTCCTTGAGATTCAACCCCCTTGTATCTGCTACGGAGAGATAGCCGTTATCCCCTTCTTTCAGGGCGCCTTTCCGGTAGTATGGCTTCAGCGCCTGAAAACGGGCTTTCATTTTTTCATTCAACGCACGGATGGTGGGATTGGAAACGGTGGTCACGTCTTCCGCCCACGCACTGGCAGGAGACAAGGCAAAGCTGACTTTAAAAGAAAATCCTCTATGGTTTTTGGACTGCTTTTCCTTTTGAGGGAGCTTTTTGCCCCGGATATCATTCACAATATCCCCGGCAACGGATTCAACCTTTTCTGCCGGAAAATAAATATTTATGGTCACGCAGGCAAACAGGGTAATCATCGCGAACATCATTACCATGCACATTGGTTTTTGAAACATTTTCATATGAACCTCCCTTCGTCATTTGACAACCGGGTCCCCCTTGGAGCCGATCCTTTTGATTCTTTTAACCATGTCCTTAAAACTAATACGGTTATCCGGATTTTGATTTACAACATTTACCCCTGAAAAGCTACCTCTTTTTACGAGATACTCTGTGCCGCTTTCTCTAATGGTGCCGTTGACTGTGAACACATCGTTTTCCAAATTGGCCTGGATACCAATCTTTTCATAGGGAAATTTTTTGAAAAAAGCGGCAAAGGCACCCGCCAGCCCCATAAAGGGGCTTTGTCCCCCGCCAATCTGCGAAATATTTTCTACAGCCTTAACGCTGATTTTTTGGGGAATTCCCTTTTTTTGAACCGTTTCCAGTAAAAGATTGAATCTCTGGGGTTGACCATAGGCGATTTCAAAATCACGAAGATGACCCTTTAAGACCCCCTCTATCTTTCCGAATGCGGTATCCGTTGTCATTTGGGACAGCAAAAGATCCTCTAATTTTACATTGAGCCTAAAAACCGGTGCTGACGTAAAAATCCCAGAAGCCCCCAAGTCGGATAAAATGATTTTGCCTTCGAATACTTCGGCCTTGAGTTCCCCCTGGCTGGTAACGGCGTGATTTTCGTATCGGATGGGGTTTAGCGTACCGGTTAAGGTGCCCAACAAGGGACGCATCCAGATTTTTGATAACAGGGGTTGAAGCTTTATTTGGTCACATTCCAAACAGGTACGGACGGTAAGATCCGGACCAAAAAGTTTTTCGACCTGCACCGATCCCAATCTAAAATCCCCGCCGGGAACCCGTATCACGGTCGGAGATTCCACGGATATCCGGTTCGGACCGGTAACCAGAGAAATGTTCAGCGGCTGTTCTGGCAGCGGGGGAAGGGTTATGGATTTAACCTCCAACTTTCCGCTTAGCGTCTTAGCAGGGGTTTTGGCGACTCCGGTTTGATACCAGACGGGCATATCAACAAGAATGCCTCCTATGACAATACCCTTCTCCGGCAAAGAAAAATTGCCTTCGATCCACCCGAGACGCCCCTTAACTTGCCACGCATCTTGAGATCCGTTTATCCGAAATTGGGCAGAAACGGTTCCCTCGGTCTCAAGGGTTGTCAGAAAGGGTTTTTCGGTCTTATAGGGCTCCTGCAAAAAATGATGAACTATCGGTGTCAAGGGCACCTTCGGGAGGATCACCGTGACATCAGCATTGGCTTTGGACGGACCCTGTTTAAGGAATCCATGGATTTCAAGGGGAAGGATACCCGTGAGATCGAACCGGAGCCTGGAAAGTTCTATCAATCTTTTTTGAAGATCACAGGTCCCGTTGCAGGACGCGACAATGGGATTTTTTTTCAGGTTCAGATAATACCGATCATAAAGAGCTTCACCCGCTTGGGCGTCTATATCGGCAGCAAAAGTCATCCTGGAACGCTTTAAATCCACAGCACCTTGGATCCCTGCGCTGAGGGAAACTTTTTCCCCCATTATACTCCCATCCTTATTTTGAAAGACAAGATCATCGAAAGACAGTTTTGCTTTCACCTGCCAGGGTCCGGTCCGGGGTCCTGTGACATTGATTTGGATGGAATCCTGAACCTCAATATTCCAATCCGACGGAATCAGGTGAAAAGCAGCGGCTGCATGGAAAAGCGAAGTCTCCTTCCCTTGAACCGTGAGGTTTAGCTTGTGTTCCTGTAGACGAATGCCAAGTAAAAAATTTTTCAAGCCCACAGCGTCGAATCGGACCTTAGGGAGAAGAACGGATTTTTTTTCTGTGTCCATTCGGCCATCCGGGATATGCACACGGATATCTCCGATCAGAATGTATCGAGCCCCCGTGTTAATCTTTGCCCGGGGGATTTGTACGGTCACATCCTTGATCTCGATCAAAGGATAGGTGCCGGAAATTTCCTCTGCCTTGATATTGATGTCCAAAGGCGGTAGGAGCATATCCGTCTTTTCCATCATGGACAGGCCGCCAATATGAAGTCTTAAGGGAGCAAGGACGGTTCTTTCCTGGTTTATATTATAGGTAAGTCCGGTTTCCATGGACAAAGATTCAGCTGCAGTCACTGATACGGGCAATGATCCCGTCTTTTTTAAATCAGATCCCAAAGCAATACCTTGGCAACGAACTTTAAGATTTTCGACATTGAGATTTTTGGGGCCGTGGCTATACGTAAATTTTGAGAGCACCTCCATTTTTTGGATTCTAAGTTCCGAGTCCTGGAGTCTCATGTCTTGAGATTCAAGCGAGCCGCTGAACTTGAGATCATTGATGTCAAAGGTTTGGCCGCCAAGGATGTTCACGTTCGGCGCTGTAAAATTCATATTACGGGAAGAATTTTTGATTTCCAAAGCAAACGATAAGAAAAGCGGTTTTTCGGCGCTGACTCCGGCATGGATTCGATGAGCCCGGACAGCTTGATCACCCATAGCTACCGAGATACGTCCGTCAAGGAGTTCCCCTGACTGAAATCTAATGTCTCGAAAGAAAAAGAGACCGAGAAGACTCCGAACCATTCTGGCCGGAAAAGAAGGCCCCCTTTTCGCCGATAAAATGCCGGGAAGTGTGAACCGTTCGAGAAAAAGATCAAGATATAGGCCATTCATTTGCATTTTTTTGATAATTAGGGATCTGTGACCCCATGGACCCTCAATCTCCATATCCGCTCTGATGAAAGGGATTTCCATAGAGAAGGCTTTCTGTGCTTTCAAGGACTTGCAAAGAACTCCCTTGGCCTCTAAGACCATGGGTTTAAAAGAATAAGAAAGGTTTTCTATGGTACATGATGCTCCCGTGGATGCAGAGAGCGATCTTTCTATCATCGGTTTTACTTGGTCAGGATGATAATAGAGATAAAAGCCCATGCCTGAAAACAGAAGCACAATAAAACACAGGGCCATGCCTGAAAACAGAAAAATTTTTTTAATAGCCACCATAGTCATCAATTTTCATACAAGATTCAGGTAAAAACTCAATTCGGTATTATCCCTTCAGTGATCCCCTTTTCACCATTTTCGATATCTTTATTATTTTTGGGCGGGGAAGTAATGATGTTTTCGAGTACTATATTATAGGTTAAGTGCCTGAAGGGTCTAAATTTAAAAGCAGACCTTGATTGTTAGGCTTTTAAGGAGTCATTGAAGATTTATCCGGAGAGCCATCGGAATCGTTGCTTTAACCCTTGAATCCTCGTTTACGTCGACGGAACGACGATAAAATTATTTTTACTTCCGAAGCTGTTGAGACATGTCTGATGGTTTTCCGAATCATTTTTCCATCGATTGTCCACCAAAAAGCGGTATTCCTATCTTCCGACGAACAGCATGGTTGTCTTTTTCCACACCCCATTCACATCCCTTTTCATGGGATGCTTTTTGGGATTCCACTGGTTGAAATCTCCCATCAAGATGACCTCACTGGCATTGGGAGATTCCAGTGAGAAGATTACCCTTAGTCTCCTAATTTTGTGATTTGATTTTATTCAGGGCATCAAATTTCTCC
>CAZKDT010000092.1:6509-9022 GCA_964551515.1 uncultured Desulfobacteraceae bacterium
GTTGGTGTTTATTGATTCCTAAAAGTGATTTCGACATATATATCATATCCATTGTTTTTTTTTTGAAGTAGCTGATCATAATTCCTGCAACAACGACAATAATAGCCCAGACCATCACATACCCCCACCGCTATTCGAGTTCCGGCATAAACTTAAAGTTCATACCATAAATCCCGGCAACAAATGTAATGGGAATGAAATGCACTCCGATTTTTTCGATAATATCGACATCATGCAGACCGTCAATATTGATCCAGGTTGCTGTTGACAGGTCTTTGAGTGGAAATGCCTCTTCAATGGTCTCGAACACCTGTTCTTGCAAATGCGCTTCATCAAAGTCGATGAAGGTAATTTTTGTTTCCTCGGTCTTCTTTTCCCCGATATGGATCAGCGTACCCGGGAATGTACCCGCCTTCTTGGAATGTCGTTTGATGAATCTGGGCATAACAACGTATTCCTTCCGTTAGAGAAAGATCAAAATTCTTGTGCTTTAAGCATTTTTAATTTAAGCTGACATTTATCGTCATTGGCCAAGTAGATGGTGCGGGACGGAAAAGCGAAATCGATGTCCTCGGCTTCAAACTTGCGCATGATCTCAAGGCAGGTTTTTTGGAGCCATTCCTGAAAGTCCAAGCAATTGGGTGGATGATACCATGCAATCACCATAATGTTGAGACTCCAGTCGTTGAAGCCGTTAAAAAAACCCGGGGCGGAAAATCTTCCTTCATGCCCTCGTGTTTCTCCAAGATTTCCCGGATGATTTGTACGGCTTTTTCCACCTTCTCAGGAGGCGTGTCATAGGTGATCCTGATATTGCTTAGCCAACGGATATAGGGCCGTTCACCGATGTTTTCCACGGAAGAGTTCACCAGTTTTTCATTGGGAATGGTCACCAGATGACCGGTGAGTGTTCGTATTCGGGTACTCCTGAAGCCAACATTTTCAACAACCCCGTCGTATTTATCGATGGTAATCCGTTGCCTCACCTGAAACAGCTTGTCGAAAAGGATGGTCAGCATTCCGAAAAAATTGGCGATGGAATCCTTGGCGGCCAGGGCGACGGCCAAACCGCCGATGCCCAGCGAGGCGAGCAGGGAACCGATTTTCAGTCCGGCGAGATTTTGGACAATAATTATACCGCAGATAACAATAACGAACAGCCGAAGGGTTTTGCCCACAATGGGGACCAGCATGTCGTCGATGGTGCTTTTGGTGCCGGCCGCCCATTTTTTCAGATACACATCCAAAATTCCGATTAAAAGAAGGATAAGCCAGAAAAAGGCGATGATCCCGCCGATATCTGACGCCTTTTCCGCAACGGTGTGCACCAGATTGCTTCCATCAGTCGCCAAAAAATGAATGTATAGGGGCGAAAGGGCGCCATAGATACCGTAAGACCAAATAAACAGAGAAAGCGGACGGGTGAGCGCCTCAAAAAAATGCTTCCGCCATGAAACGGCCTCTTCTTGAGCCGGCATTTTTCGAATTGCCGAATTGATCAGCCATCGAATCAGCCGCTCCACCATGACCACCAAAAAGGTCAAAAATAGACAAAAGAGCAGTTTGAGCCAGGTAATGCCGGCGAAAACTTCAACCTCGATCCACTTCCCGATTTTTAAAGAAGCCGAGCGACTAAATTTGTCGATACCCTTTCCAAAGCTCTCTCCGGCTTTATCCACGGCCTTGATTTTTTTGGCAGGGGTTTGGGGATCATTTTGAGTTTGAGTGTCGATGGTTTGTTTGGAAACTCCGCCCCTTGATGTAATCTGTGCCATAGCATAACCCGGTGTGACAGTCCAAAAAATGATGCTAAAAAAAGAAAATCCCCTAAAACCAAATTTGTTCGATATGTCATGTTTTCTTCCAGGCAAAGTCTTAAAAAAGGGTTTTAAGACAATTGGTTATATTTAATGTTAAGGGAAAAACTTGGCAACTTCTCAATATCTTCCGGTGAACCTGCTGCGCCATCCGCGTAATCCCTTGATTTCCTTTTCAATTGTTGGATTACTGGATTATAGGGAAAACGAAAGGTTTCGCGCCTAACGCTTTGTTTGTCATCACATTGATATCATAAAGGCTCTCTTTCGAAAACCGAAAAAATTTCTGCCTTCAATTATTCAATCACAGGCAGCTTAGATTCCCTGCCTAAAATTGAAGATCTGCCCTTATACAATATACAATATTTGTGTTATGTGACCGTAATCCGGTTTTCATAATAAGTGGATTGCGGTTTGAGGTAAAATTTAAACATGTTAAATAGATGTGCTGATCTCCTTGGAAGTACCAAGCAACATGACGGTGACCATACAGGCCAGTTACACCATCGGTAAAGTGAAAAACGTCTATAAAAACATTTCTTATCAAAAAAAAACCCGGAATCACTTGATTAGATAATTAGTGATTCCGGGCCATATAATAATTTTTCGGCAGCGTCCTACTCTCCCACTCAGCCTCCCGAGCAGTACCATCGGCGCAAAAGAGCTTAACTTCCGTGTTCGGGATGGGAACGGGTG
>CAZKDT010000093.1:0-8981 GCA_964551515.1 uncultured Desulfobacteraceae bacterium
TCAGGTGTCAGGTGTCAGTAGTGAAAAAGCGAGAGCCAGCCTGAAACCTGACACCCGACACCTATGCTTCGAGAAGGCTTCACTACGCCCGACAATGTCTAAAAAAAAAGACCTGTTTTTCAATCATGTTACAAGATCTGAAATTTATCAATTTACCCGTTCTTTTAATTATTTTCCAGCTTTAAAAAAGGGCCGTTTCTTTGGTTTTATGATAATATTTCAGGCAGTTTTTCAATATCTTCTTCACTCACCTCTGCCCCGGCAAACTGCCCCAGCGCTTCGATATTAACGATGACACGCCCTTTCCCCCTGTACCGGACAAAGGTTCCGATCACACCGGTAAAGGGACCATAAACCACTACCACCCGGTCTCCTTTTTCAAAACGGGTGCCGGTTATAACCGTATTGTTCCCCCCGACCATGATCTCCAAAGATTTTATGTCATCGGATGGGACGGGAATCGGACCGTCTTTGTTTCCTATTAGACGGACCGCACCGACTGTCTTTACAATTTCAAGATGTTCATAAGGGTTAAGATCGCTTTTTACAAACAGGTATCCGGGGAAAAGTGGTACTCTGATCATAGCCTTTCTATCACGGCGTTTACTTTTAACCTGAATCTTTGGAAGAAAAACCTCTATGGATTTTTTAAGCAAGCCTTCATTTACCACGTTTTCGAACCTGCTTTTTGTATGCAGAACATACCAAGAATATGTCAGATTTGATATTGTCATTTACCTATTAATATATTTTGTCTGTTCGTATATGTCCGGTTTGACAAAATCTTGTCAAGATTAAAATATTTTTGTAACAGTTTTTTTGTAACTGTACAGCCCAACGTTGTAACATCTCAATAAATTTTAGCTAATTTTTCCTATTCCAAAAAGCTTAATCATAAATTGAAACCTGTGATCATCTTCCTCTTTTATGAAATGAAAATTAAATGACCAGCATTGTGTTTCGTACAAAAAACCCAAGCCGTGCTTTATATCTTGATCATTAAAAATATCCCGTTCATATTCTGTATATACCGAAAGACTATCTGATATTTTTAAAAGAAGATCGGTGTAGATTGATTCAGTCGAATCGATCGTATACCTGTATTCCACAAATAATTTGTCTCCGCGTTTATCCTTTAATTTTAATGCAACATTGCGGGATCGAAATCTGGTGTCATAATGGGACCATTCGGCATCAGCATCTATTGAAAAATATTTGCGCGGAATAAGTTCAAGTTCAGCGTAAATCGGAGAAAACGGCTCAGGATCATTGTCTTTTTCCTTATTAATATCATAACTTTGTTCCAGCTTGAATCGACAGAACTGGTAGTAGGTATAGCTGGGCAGATTGTAATTTTCATGGCCGTTAGGTTTATCTATTGAATATGCCTTCTTTTTTTTTCTATTCTCTTTGAATTTTGATGTTAACGTGTTGGTAATGGAATAAGTAACCAGATTTTGTTTTTCAATCCGATCTACGCCACCAAAAAATGAATATTCATCCTGATTTTGTTTTTCAATCTTATCTAAGTCATCGAACAATGGATATTTATCCTGGTCTTTTTCAGGTATGTAGTCCCAGATGATTTGCGGTCTTATGGTATGCCTGATCTTCTCGATATTTTTTCCTTTTACATTAAATATGCGATGGAGTTCAGAAAAAAAATCTACTTTTATGTCATATAGTTGTCTGTTGTATGTTTTTTTGTCAGAAGTGCTGTATTCGTCTTTATCAAGATGCCAGACCGTCTCCCGCACCCCTATAGAGGGTTCAACGGTGAAATAGCTTTTATACCGATATGGAAGATAGAATCTGGGATGTGCATCCATGCGATGGCCTCTTGCACCGTCTTCACTGTAAAAGTATGTGTAATCAGAATCGAGATCAAAATAAAAAGAGGAACTAAAAAACTTCTGTTTTGATCCACTGAACTCTATAAACGGCAGTCTCTGCAAGGTTGTGTCCGTTTCTTCCCAGCGTCGGTTTATGATATTATCATACCAAAGCAGTTCTGCGTTGAGACTGTATGCAGGCCAAATCCTGTTTAAATTGAGTCTGTTGGTTCTAACCGGATCATCATAATCATCAAGGTCTCTGCCAAAGGTTTTGAGAAAATAAGCATCGATTTTGTCAAAGCCTGTTAATCCTTCTTTGAATTCATGAAGGTAGTCCTGATCGCTCACAATGTCTATGTCAAGCGTTGCAGAAAAATCAAAGGGCAACGCCTGATCATTTTTCATCCTAAACCAGTAGCGGTTGGAATTGGGCCTTAGAAAGTCGTCATCTTCATACCCCCATCTTTTGCTGGAACCAGGAGAGCCATCATCTACCTTTCTGTCATTCAAAAAATCATACATTAGGATTCCTTTTGAACCTTCGTTCAGAACATAACGGTATTCCAGCCCTAATTTTTCCCCGCGATATGCCATGTAGTCTACATAGAATGTTGCATCTGAACTTCGGTTTATGGCCCAGTAAAATGGCTGAATATATTCCGTCCCCTTGCGATCTGAATAACCGAATTGGGGGGCTAATAAACCCGTCTGACGTTTTAACTTTACAGGAAAAACAAGAAACGGGGTATACAGTACAGGTATTTTTTTGGCCCAAAGCGCTGCATGCTTCATAAAAGCGTATCCTTCCACCGTAACGTTTAGATTTCTACCTGTAATTTTCCATGCAGGTCGATCATCGTCACAAGTTGTGATGCTGGCTTTATCAGCAGTATATGAATCCTTACCGACCTTTTTAATTGTGTCTCCTTTGATATAAAAATTGTTCTCCTGAAGGAATATCGTTCCATTATATACCGTTCCCGTTTCAGCATTCAGATCCATTTCCATACGGCTTCCGGTCAGTATATCTTGTCCCGCGATCATGATAACATGGCCGTTTGCAAAAGCTTTCATGTTTTTTTGATCAAAACGAACATAATCAGCGCTCAGATTTTTGTCTTGTTTGGTTATAGTCACATTGCCTTTGGCAATATATTGATTTATATTATCGTCATAATGAATTTCGTCGGCAACAATATGCCACGGCTCCTTGGGGTCATTTTCAAGCAGTGGAAAATTCCCCTCTGCCGAAACATAATTAGAAATTGCAATCAGGATAAAGAGGGTAAGTGAAAGGCAGGCAATAACTTTGTGTATTCGATCCGATTTTAAAACCTCGTATTTATTCTGGGGGTAAGCGGCAAAACCAGAAAAAAACGTTTTGTACTTGGAGCAAGAAGACACGTTGCCGCAACTATCAAAGCAGCTTTGGAGAAAGAGACCAGAGTTTTGTAAATGGCTCATATAAAATATTCCGGGCAAATGACTTTAACTTAACTTGAGCAATTTTTATGAAAAGACATGTTGAGATCGGTGCAGATCGAGTAAAAAATCGCTCAATTTAGGTTTAACTAAAATGAAAAATTCAGCAAAGCTGATGATCCATTTCCCAGGCAAACGCATTTGAATCCCAATACTAAGGAGAACGCTTCACACCGTCGCTACGCTGCACCGAAATCAAATGCGTTAACCCTGAATCCATATCAATAAGATCTTGAATAAGAATAAAATATCAAGTATAAATGTTATTTGGGCAAAAAAATCAAGATGTAGTTGGAAAATGATAACTTAAAATGAATATTTTATTAACAAACGATGACGGTATTTACGCAGAAGGGCTCTGGGCGCTTTATGAAAAGTTTGTGGGCCAACACAGCGTAACCGTAGTTGCTCCGGATCGCGAGCGAAGTGCTGTAGGGCATGGTATTACCCTGTATCAACCGCTTCGTACAAATATTGTTAATATCAATAACGGTTTAACGGGATATGCGGTGAACGGAACACCGGCGGACTGTGTCAAAATGGGCCTTATGGAACTTCTCGACACCAAACCAGATATGGTAATCTCAGGAATCAATCCCGGTGCAAATGTGGGGGTTAATCTCAACTATTCCGGCACCGTTGCTGCGGCTAAAGAGGCTGCACTATACAACGTACCGGCAATTGCTATTTCCATACAGGGACGTGAGGCTGCCGAGTATAATCACGCTGCTCATTTTACTGCAACACTGGCAGAAAATATTTTTAAAAACGGGCTCCCTTTCGGAACCTTCCTCAATGTAAATATCCCCGATATACCCACCGATAAAATAGAAGGAATTCGGATAAGCAAGCAGGGAACCGCCCTTTATTCCGAATACCTTGAAAAGAGGATCGATCCTCGCAACCGTACCTATTATTGGCATGGGCACGATTCCAATACGCCATTTAATGACTCTGAAATTGACGGCGCTGCACTTGACGATAATTTTATTTCCATAACACCGATTAAATGCGATATGACGGATTACAACATGATCGATGAACTTAAGCGCTGGAATATCACTTAAAATCTTTATCACTAATTTGAAAGTGTATGAATTTCTCTTTTTGGACACAGATGGACACAGTGTGTAATTCACTGATGTTGGTTAACAGCGGTCATTTATTACTTTCCATCGGAATTCGAAGGTCTGGTTTCGGGTTTCAGGTGTCAGGAGGACGAACGTAAGAGCTGACACCTGAACACTGACACCTGAAACCTGGATTGCTTGAGCTAACTCACCAACAATCTTGATTTACACAGATGAACACAGATTATTAAGATTTTTAAAATAAGAAACAATATTATTATCTGTGTATATCTGCGAAAATCTGCGTCCTATTGAACTTGAAGGGTTGGGGAATGAAAAAATATTTTATCACTGATATCAAAGCCGGGGATTTTATTGATGATATTTTTGTATTATCCGAAAAAAACCTGGCCCAGAAAAAGGATGGGAATAATTTTCTAAATGTGACGTTATCCGATAAAACAGGAACCATAAAGGGTGTGGTATGGGATAATGTGGATCAGGTATCAGCCGGTGTATCTTCCGGTGATTTTGTCCACATAAGGGGAAGTGTCAATGAATACAGAGAAGCATTTCAGCTTGTTATCAAGAATATGGAAAAATGTTCCGCCGACGTCATTAACCCTTCCGACTTTTTACCAACAACCGGCCGCGATATTGAAAGTATGTTTGAACGCCTTTTGAAGATAACCTCCTCCGTTAAAACAGTATATCTTAAAAAGCTTATTCAAGCATTTTGGAATGATAAAGAGTTTGTTCGCGAATTTAAAACTGCACCTGCAGGAAAAAAAATGCACCATGCTTATATCGGAGGTCTTTTGGAACATACCCTGTCAATGGTGAGTCTGGCTGAAAAGGTTGCCGGGCATTACGGCGGAATCGACAGAGACCTTCTTATTGCGGGCGCACTGCTACATGATATCGGCAAAACAAAAGAATTCGAATACCAATTCAGGATAGACTACACCACCCGGGGCCGGTTGTTGAACCACATTGTGATAGGGATTGAAATGGTCGATGAAAAGCTATCGGGAATCAAGGACTTCCCGGAAGATCAGATGGTTATGCTCAAGCATATGATTTTAAGCCATCATGGCATGCGGGAATTCGGCTCACCCGAACCGCCCAAAACCATTGAAGCGGTCATACTGAATTATATTGATGAGATAGATTCAAAGGTTAACGGCATCCGTGATTTTATGGCCAAGGAAGATCCCAATGAGCCCTGGACCTCTTATCACAGGCTATATGAGCGGCATTTTTATAAGGGAAAAAAGAATCAATAGTTAGCGTGTTTAATTGTAACATCTCAATAAACTATGGATTCGGGTCAATATTATCATTTAATACACCAGAACTTATTGAGAAGTTACGTTTAATTTTTGAGGTGTTATGTTTATCTCATTTGAAGGAATAGATGGCTCGGGCAAGACAACCCAGATACATCATATGCTTAAGTTTTTTCAAGACAACGGGCATAGCTGTGTCATCACAAGGGAGCCGGGAGGAACCCGAATCGGAGAAAAGATACGGGCAATTCTTTTAGATCCTGCAAGTAAGAATATGGATCCTTTGACAGAACTTCTTTTATATACCGCTGATCGGGCCCAGCACATCAAGGAATTTGTATCTCCATTTTTATCATCAGGCAAAACGGTTCTATGTGACCGTTTCTATGACGCTACAGCGGTTTATCAGGGTTTTGCAAGGGGGTTAGATATCGGGTTAATCAACAAACTCCATAAATTGCTGTTTGAAAACTTAAAGCCGGACATTACGATTCTTCTTGATCTTCCCCCTGAAAAGGGACTTTCGCGAGCTTGGAAACAAATAGCAAACGGCGATAGGAAAAATGTTGAAACCCGATTTGAAGAAGAAAAACTTTCATTCCACAACAAGGTACGTTCCGGATATCTGGAGCTTGCACGCCTTGAGCCGGGACGGTTTAGGGTAATCGATGCGTCTATGGACGAGAGTCAGGTTCGCAATGAAATCATAAAAATATTGTCTAACGAGATGGATCCAAATACATAGCCAAGCGTTGCTCTAAACCCACGAATTAAGGAAGACCGTACGAATGACCCATTCAATTCTTGACACCATCGGCCATACTCCCCTTGTTGAAATAAAAAATCTTAATCCAAATGCGCGGGTGAAAATCCTGGCAAAGATCGAGTATTTTAACCCGGGCGGTTCCATCAAGGACAGAGCCGCTCTTTTTATGATTGAAACCGGCGAGAAATCCGGCAAACTTACCCCTAATAAAACAGTGCTTGAGGCCACAAGCGGAAACACGGGCATCGGGTTGGCCCTTGTATGTTCGGTAAAAGGATATAAGCTTCTATTGACCATGTCCGAGTTTGCCAGCGTTGAACGACAAAAAATCTTGAAAGCCCGTGGCGCGGAAATTTTGCTAACCCCCGGACATATGGGGACAGATGGCGCCATTGAGGAGGTCTATCGGTTGGCCAGGGAAAATCCCGAATTGTATTTTATGGCGGATCAATTCAACAACCCCGCGAACTGGCAGGCCCACTATTTTGGAACAGCCGTTGAGATCTGGGAGCAGACCGGCGGAAGGGTTACTACAGTTGTTGCCACCATGGGTACAAGTGGAACCCTTATGGGGCTTTCAAGACGGTTGAAAGAATATAACCCCCATATACGGATCATCGGCGTTGAGCCTTATCTCGGCCATAAAATTCAGGGTCTGAAAAATATGAAAGAGGCTTATCGTCCTGAAATTTTCGACAAGAAACGTATTGATGAGATTGTATATATCGATGACGAAGAAGCCTTTGAAATGACGAGGCAGCTTGCAAAACAAGAAGGACTGTTTGTGGGTATGAGCAGCGGGGCCGCCATGGTCATTGCCCAAAAGCAAGCTGAGAAAATGGCAGAGGGTACGATTGTGGTGATATTCCCGGACGGTGGTGAACGATACCTCAGCACACCGCTTTTTACGGTTCGCGAAAAAATAGGACTGAAACTGTTCAACACCTTGGGCCGGATCAAGGAACCCTTTGAACCTCTTTTGCCGGGTAAAGTCTCCCTCTATTCATGCGGGCCCACGGCACACGCAAGAATGCATGTGGGTGAATGCAGGCGTTTTGTTTTTTCAGATCTTTTGTGCCGTTATCTGGAATTCAGGGGGTATGATGTCACACACATCATGAACATAACAGATCTGGACGACAAGACCATAAACGGATCAGAAAAAGCGGGTTTGGAGTTATTTGAATTTACCGAAAAACATATCGCTTCCTTTAAAAAGGATTTGGATTTTCTTGAAATTAAACCTGCCTCCAAATACCCTAAAACAAGCGAACATGTTAACGATATGGTCGTATTGGCTGAGAAACTGGTGAAAAAAGGATATGCATATGAGAAACTAAAATCTTTGTACTTCGATATCTCCCGCTTTTCCGATTATGGGAGTCTGTCAGGCATCGATCTCAACAAGATAAAACTGGGCGCCACCGTAGATCTTGATGAATATGAAAAAGATAATCCAAGAGACTTTACGCTGTTTAAAAGATCCAGACTTTCCGAACTGAAAAGAGGAATATTCACCAAAACCGACTGGGGCAATGTCCGTCCGTCATGGCACATTCAGTGTGTTGCCATGGCAATGAAATATCTCGGGGAAACCTATGATATCCACACCAGCGGTCGCGAGCTGGTTTTTCCCCACCACGAAAATGAAATCGCAATTGCCGGTGCTCTGACCGGCAAACCCCTTGCAAGGTACTGGGTGCACTGTGACCGGGTCCTGGTGGATGGCAAGAAGATAAACGAACAGGGTGAAGAACTGACGACCCTTTCGGATCTGGCAGACATGGGATATTCCGGCAGGCAGATCAGATACTGGCTGCTTTCCGCGCATTACAGAAGACCTGTTGTTTTTTCAAAAAAACGGCTTGAAGACACCAAACGTTCCTTAAAAAGGCTGGATGCCTGTATCTATTCCCTGGTTCATGTAAGATCGGACGCTTCTTCTTATCCTGAGTTGGACCAGCTTTTGTACGATGTAAAGCACGGTTTTGTCAGTGCCATGGATGATGACCTGAATATATCAGCTGTCATGGCCTCGATATTTAAAATTGTAAAAACGGTTAACATCCTGACCACAGAAAACCGGATAGATCCGGAAGGCGCGTTAAAAATTGTAGATGCCTTTCGTAATATAGATTCGGTATTAAAGATATTCGATTTTCAAGATGAAATTCATGACCCTAAGATTGAACGCCTGATCAAACAAAGAGAGAACGCCAGGCTGGAGAAAAACTGGGATCTTGCCGATAAAATTCGGGATCAGTTAAAAGCCATGGGGATTACCATAAAAGACAAGAAACTGTCAACTTAGTAAAAAAACAGAGCAATACCTTATCCGGATATATCGGAACCAAAAATATTTGCCACAAAGGCACAAAGACACTAAGACACAAAGGGTATAAGGGTGCATTACCAGTTTGTTAATTGCTTTCCAAGACTTTTTGGTTTCAGGTGTCAGTGTTCAGGTTTCAGATCTGTGGATTTCTGACACCTGACACCTGACACCTGATTGCAAGGCTTTCGCTCAAAAAATGAATAA
>CAZKDT010000094.1:0-8943 GCA_964551515.1 uncultured Desulfobacteraceae bacterium
GGAGCCACGGTTTGTCAATATGCAAGGATAAGCGTTTACCAACGGTCTTAATTTATACCCCGTGGCATGTGACTTTATTACCACAAACAAATGAAAAAAGAATCGCCCAAATTCAACCCCCGTACCTCTTTACACATAAATTTAGGGGCGTGGAGAAAGTCATTAGCGTCTCTTTCGGGGCCGTTTGCGGCTTCCCTTTGACCCGTTCTTGAACGGTAGGCGCGGCTCGCCGCCGTTCGGGGGCAGGGCAATCTTGTCCTCCGAAGCAACCCATACAAAAATCGTTTATCCCCAAGGGTCAAACATAGATTTGATCCCATTTGCACTTGCGCTGACACTCACGCTTGAAACCATAAGCCGGAAATAACGGGTCACTTGTCAAGACTTCATGGTTTAAGACGAAAGTTGGTTTTTTTATACATCTTCCGATCTATAAGAGAAGTTTTTTCTTGACAAGCTAAGGCCATATTGATGTTGGCCGGTTAATAGATGCAGGCATCTAATATGGAAAGCACGTCTGACAGCAGATCATCATTACCGTTTTCGATTCGTTTAGCGCGACGAGAACAAAAGTCGACCGATTTAACTTGCTCAACCATAATAAAACCCTTCAGCTTACTGTCTTTCGGAATAGGCACGTGAAAGGGAAAACTACGATCTGTGTTTGTAACGGGACATACAATAGCCAAGCCTGTGCTGCGGTTGAACAGGTCCTTGCTAACAACAAAAGCAGGGCGACGTCCTTTCTGTTCATGACCGGATTGTGGATCGAAAGTGATTGCGATGATATCACCCTGCTTGGGGATATAAGCAGCCATTTACCAGGCCTCCTTACCGACCGGATCACCCCAGTCAACTTCGCTGGTTTGGTAGTTTTCAGGAATACGAGCCACAAGATCCTTAAGATTGTACCGCCCACGTTTCTTTTTTGCTGGTGAAACGATAATATTGCCGTCTTTTACTGCAATATCAACATCATCCCCTACATTGATGTGTGCATCTGCGAGCAGATGCTTGGCAAGACGAAGTCCTTGGCTGTTTCCCCATTTTTGGATTTTTGCAAGCATGTGACCACCTCCTTATGTATATCCGAAGTATAGCCATCTTTTGTAATTCGGTCAAGGGTTATTTTAGGGCAACTCCGCAAATCACCGGCAGCAAAAAGCAGAGCGACGAAGCAAAAAAAGGGCGGGGTGGAAATTGCGCGTTTCTAGTCTTTCAGGGCCAAAAATTGATCGAGGATCAGTTTTTGGTCTCTAGTAGCCGCCCGACTCACAGCGGATTTGTTCAGCCCGGGATACTTGCCAACCTCCGTAACGGAGATGCCGTCGGTTAAAAGTAACCGCATAGCCGGTCAGAAATCGTCGTATAATTATAGCAATCGGCTTTTTTCCGGTTTTTAGAAGAAGATGGAGATGATTCGGGATTAGCGCCCAGCCGTAGCAGTGCGTAGAGGTTTTTTGCAAAACAGAACCGAGTCTCTCCAAAAACCGGTTTCGATCGGTATTGTTTTTAAAAATGTTTCGTCCCTCGATACCCCTGCATATGATATGATGCAAGGCACCCGGCGCATTTATTCTCGCTTGACGTAGCATGTGACTTTATTACCACAAACAAATGAAAAAAGAATCGCCCAAATTCAACCCCGTGCCCCTTTGTTTTCTCGTTTATCACCACACCAAGGGTTAAACATGGGCTTGATATTTATTGTATAAAAGTCATGCCAAATTTTTAATGGATGGTTTCACCTGTAAAACGGTCACGAATTGCCCAAAAAGGACATTGGGGACATGTAGATCCGTCAGGATAATCTACACCTTCCTCGTGAGGGCATCCTAAAATTCGATCAGCGATCACTACAGACTTTGCCTGGTTTTCTTTGATAAAGCTGATAATTTCTTCATTTATTGTTTTATCAACTCGAACATCAATAACCTCATTGAACCATCTCTCAAGTACGCTTGGCTTTGCATCTTCGTAAGGAATTATTCCAACGGCAACTTTGGTAGCATGCTTATCGTCTGGGCCATAGTAAACGACAGTTGCTATTGGATATCCTCTGAAGCCTTTATTTGATAATTTCTTGAGCTTTTTTGAAGTTTTCATTCATTTTCTCAAATATTATTTCCTCGGACATAACAAAACCGCAAAATGCCACGCGGTTTAAGCCTTCTTAAGCGCTTTGTTCGGCGATATTTCCCTTTAATATGCTGTGGTCTAACTCAAGAGTATAGGACAAGATTGTGTCAATATTAATTTTCTTAGATGCTTTGAGGATTTCTATACCGGTAAGCTTTCCATCGGCAGTAGTGTCAATATTTACGCCTTCTGTTATCTCAATAACTCCATCTGGTTCCTGATCACCAAGCTTTATGTACAAAACATCTACTTCTTCATCATAATGTACTTTCATTGACTTCTTCCTTTCTTCAGCGGATAGTTCGTGATTACAGTCATCACATCGCTTTCAACTGAGACAACAATTTTTATCGGATATTTAAAACCTGACACATTTCTGATCAACTCATGATCCCCATCGCTTAAATCCGAATCTGCCAGTATTTTCTCAACTGTTGATTCCGGTATTTTATAGAGCTTTGCTCTTCGTTTTGCATGCCGCGAGAATTTTACTATCACTTGAATTTTCCTTTACAAAAATATTTTTTCGCCGAACGTACTCTTTAGCGGACGCGGCTTTTTGCGATCCGCTGGAAGGTTACGTTCGGCAACAATAATCATAAATGTATTATTTCAATATCTTCAAAGCAATTTTTAAAGAACTCAGCAACAAGCCTTCGATGACATTTATCGGGTGTTGGTTCGCTGCACAGCAAGCAAGCCATATGAAGTTCTGATGTGCTCAGCAAAATATGGGCTTTTCTCGAAATTAATAAGTCGTTAAATCGCTTTTCATACTCTGGCCAAGTAATTTCTTTTTTCTTATATGCATCTAATATTTCTTTTGTTGGGGCAAGAAGGGGTTTATGCGCGTAGTCACAGTCACATATTTTTTTTAAAAAATAAATTAAGTCGTCTTTTTTTGTAAAACCTGCAAGTTGAGAAACGTTATTTAAACGAATATCGACCAGTTTTTCTACACCAGATTTTATAAGTTTTCCAAAAAATGTTTCTGCATTCTTTTTTGTGAAGCCTATCGTAAATAATTTAATCTTATTCATTGTCAAATCCTGTATGTTTGGCCGTATACTCGGTCTCGTTTTCTGCTACATAAGCGATTTTTTCCTCTTGCCGGGAATATGCTTCTTCAAGCCTTTCTGAGTCTTTCATGAAAAGATCAGGTTGCTCTAAATGGAATAATTTCATTAATCGAAATTCTGTTTCTGTATGGTTCTCAGAAGTATTAGCATCAATAATATGATAAATTTGAATTTGATATTTTTTAAGCTGTTTACAAATCAATATTGTCCTATGACAATTTATTGGATCTTTCTCCGCACACATTAGTGCAATTGAAAATTTTTCCATTCCTTTTAGAAGACGATCAATACCCTTCTGAAATAAAGGGTGCTTAGATATTAATTCATAATCAACCTGTCCATTGTTGTAGCATTCAGGAGCCTTAATTCTTGCCCCAATATTATCGCCAAGAAAAACATATTCTATGCGATTGTTAATTAAAGCTTTTTTCAAATTCTCTCTGTTGAATTCTGGTTTAAACTTACTATAAGGTTGTGACCGGACATCAGCTATTGCTGTTATATTAAATTTCTCTAATGTCGCAATAAACGATTCAATGGTATGTGCTGCGTAACCAATTGTATATATTATTTTATTATATTGTTCCATCATCAGAAATATAGTATACCAGCAATTAATTTAGAGTGCCAGCCGTTATGAAAAATGCCGAGTGATATAGACAAATATAAACAATTTGTATTTTTAAGCAATGTTTCATTCTCGTTGTATCTTTGAATAAAATCAATATCCGTAATCGGTAGGTCATAATGATTATGGTTGAATACAAAATCTATTCTGGGTTGCCCATCGGAATCTCTTTTATTTACCTGAAAATCAGTGACTTTTATTAATGTTAGAGAATGTCCAACCGAATCAATTACATCCTCTGATACCGCTTTCCCTCTATTACCAAATAGATAATATTGGCCCATGTCAATAAGCCTATCCAAATTTTCTTCAGATATTCTTATATTTCCGATTTTCTTTATCGATTTCGGTTTAAAGGTTGCATTTTCAGATTGATAACCATTAGGGCATAATTCTTCAATATCAATCTCTATGATATCCATCAATTTGATTCCGCCGACCAGATCCTCACCAACAGCACCATGTTGGAATTTGGAAATAGGTCTCAACCACTTTGGCTTTCCTTCTTGTTCGACAGGTTGATATACGTTACCATCTTTTTTGACTTCAATTCCAGCAATACATCTTTCTCCGAATTTTTTCGAATTGGCTAAGCAGATAAATAAGGTTTTCATCTTTGCTCCTAAATCTTTATATGCCTTAGGTCAGCCACCGAGTTTACAAGGTCGATGGATCTCATTTTCTCTTCTTGAAAGAACGTATTCCAGGGATTCAGGATATGCCAAAGCTGAAGCTGGCACCCAATGACCACAACTCCATTGACCAGCACCAGCCTCGATGATCTGAGAATAGATTTCTTTAAGATTCTTACGAGAGACTTGGAAATCTTCAATTACCGCTTTGACTGCCGGTTGTGATTCACAGTAGTCGAATAGCTCATCCTCAGCAGAATCCGCGAAGCGGAATACTTCATCAAAATGATTTGGGTTATTTGGCAATACAATATCTAACCGCTTGGAAATCTTTTCCAGAGCCCTTGGCGGAAGCCCGATATATTTATCGCTTTTTCCCTTCGGGACTGAGAGAAGTTTAGAGGCAGCGCGAACCGCAATAGGTCGAGTAAATCTGATTGAAACTAATGTAATGCCAATGGCGATAATTCCATGCTTCCAACCTGCAATAAGAAAGGAGACAATTATGGTGCCAATTATAATTGACCGGAGCACTACATCTATCTGTACCTTTTTGGCGCCCCTTAGGAATCCATTAAGATTCATAAAGAAAACAGTCATCACCAAGATGGCATATATGGTGTAAGCAATCATCTTAATGCCTTCCTCATAGACTTTTCTTTGGGCTAATCGCCGCGGACGATCATCCTTGTTAGCCCCTGTCCGGGGCTTTGTTCATTACTCTTTGGGCGCTTTCGGGTCGGGCCGAGATACTATATTGAATTTACTTCATAAACGCGCCATTTATAGTTGTTCTCTGGTTTTAGCGTGCTCATTTTAGCACCAAAATCAGCGCTGTAAGAAGCCATGTTCTCTTTGAGTTCATACCCATTCGTGCCGACAACCTTTCTACCGGTAGCCCTGAATCCAAGTTTATCCTTTATGTCTTCCACAAAAGACTTGCTGCCAACCCCAGTTAAATAGATAAATACATTTAACGGAGCACCGATGCGTTTTTTATCCTGTTAAATGAAGGGCATATTAAACCGTTATGTACCAAATCAGACCCGGTATGTAGTATCAGTTTGCTCTTGCCATAAGTAGACCAAGTTGGCGGACAACCTTAAACCCGCCTCTTTACCATTAAAACCGTTGTTCTAAGCCCCAAAAATCACCTATGTTTTTATTGTTTTATTAATGTTTTCAGTTTATTATCTTGGTCAGACCCCAGAGCCACATTTTTCGGACCTAACTACATAACCGGATGGCAATGGAGCGCAGCGGAATTGCCAGTCCGCGTTGAGGCTGTTGTTCAGGCCTATCTCACTCTTCTTGCATGTCCTCTTGAGTTTCGATAAATTGTCTCTATCCTTGCAGACTGGTACTGACCCGGAACCACCCGGATTATGGCCATAAAATCAGGAATAGACAGAAATCCAGACCGGTAAGCCCAAGGATGGATTTGCGAAACTAAGGTTTTCCACTTATGGGCCAGAAACCATGCGGAACCGCTTGTGCCCCACTCGCCTAATCCTGCACACACAATCCATGAATGGTCTGGAAATTCAGGCGGAGTAATACGTAAAACAAAACCATGATCGGCGTCTCTTGAGCATGTGTAGGGCAGTGCCTCTCCAGAAGGCAAAGAAAACCCCGTGTGCGACATGCGAATAAAAATGTTTGCGGTGGAAGCTAAAATATCTGCTGTCTTGTAGTTAGAGCCAGGGCCACCAAAAGATACAAAACTACTGTCTACAATTGCGCTCGCCTCGATATCTGAAACAAGCAGAGCACGAAGGCTGCCGGGTAGTCCGAGAAGGGATGCTATGTAGGTGGATGCCCGGACCTCACATTCGCTAACGGGATGTTCAATGGAGAAGGACCCCTGTAAAGGTAGTGCTCCTCCTCGGATAGGTGGCTTGACGTATGGGTGTGTAATAGGCTGATTAGAAGGATCGTGCAATGGCGGCAACAATAACTGGCCGTATGTGATGCGAACTTCAGTCTCCGGATCAAACTTAAAACCGAGAAGGCGCTGAAGATGATAGGACTTCATGCGATAACGACAGGCGATGTAAAGGGCGGTTAAAACGGATACAATGATGCCACCCAATACATTATAAAGTAATGACTTGATATCCGGATCCATGATTATTATAGCCTAACGGAGAACTGAGCAGGCGGCGTAGCCGATCTGCTCCAGTGAAATGTTAGGCAAAATGTCCAATGTCAAGGGCTGAACCCATTGTTTGAGACCCCATTGTTTCATTATTTCTGAAGTTGTTTATATATTTATGGACGTTCCTGTCTCTCATACCTCAATGTTCTTTCGCAATCTGTCAAGAATGAAGGCCTTACCCTTTTGTCCCTTTTAAATCTTTTAACCTATCTTTCAAACCTTGCACTATGGAGTCATCGTCTTTCCCAGAAAAACCTCGATAAGTTTTCAAAGCCTTTTCCGTATAGTTAATAGCGTTTTCTTTGTCACCTATAGCCTCGTATTCGAGCCCCAAATTGTTATAAACACTGCCGATCGATGGATGATCAAACTTAATATACTTCTCCAATATAGATAGTGCACTCAAGTAATATTCAATTGCATCATTATGTTGTCCATTTTTAGAACATATCATACCGATGTAATTAAGTATAAGTCCGATATTTGGATGATCGGTTCCAATTTGTTTTTTTGCAGCTTTAAGAGCTCTGAGTTGAAATTCCCATGCTTTCTTTAGATCATTAATTATAAAATATATATTTCCAATCTCAGTAAGGTAAGCTGTTTCGTTTGGACTAAATTGGGAAGCCTTTTGGAAACAATCTAATGCTCGGTCCAACTTATGTTGAATGAAATAGATATTTCCTAATTCGTAGATAGTTTTTGATAACTCATGAGCTTCCCTGTTTGTAAGGAAATTAGAGTTTTTTCTGCATTATCATATTCTTCTTTATGCAGAGCAGATAACAATTCCTCCTTTTCCGTTTTAATCATGCTAAGGGTTTGAACTTCCTTTTCAAGGTTTTCCCACTTTTCAAGAAAAGTCTGTTTAAACATTAGACGTTCAAATGGGCCATAATTGGCCTTTAATAAAGTGTCCAGATTTGCAAGGTACTTTTCCTGCCTCAGTTTAATTCTTTTTTGTTCTTCAGCTCCCCCTTTCTTGTACTTTTCCCACAAGTAATCTATAGTAGCATAGCCACCTACCAACGTTGCTATTCCAAGTATAATTCCAACAATTATTTGCATTTTTCTTTTAAACTTCTTAATTTTTCTTTTGGAAGTTGAACCCTTCATATCCTCATGACATTTAAATATGTAGATAGCGGGCCGAAAAGCCCGATTTGTTTTCGTGCATTATTGCACACGAAAAAAGAAACATATGGATTTTTGCAGATGTCCATATGCAAATAAGTATCTCTATTCTGAATTCAAATTATTTGCTTATTTATGGACGTTCGCCCTTCCTCCCCCTAACGTATAGGGTTTTATCCTTTGTCCCGCATGTTGGATTGAGCAAAGTTGTAAGATTAGCAGTGATAGATAGTGGGTCAGGGAGCGTTTGATCATCCTTCAGCGGGATGAAGGATAAAACCATGTTGGACTGAGCCGCTTATGCGGATTCAAGTGGCTATACCAATATTTATGGGGATTGTAAAGGTATGATTTTGTATCAGGATTTATAAATTTCCGAAGTTTACAACTCTCGTCGACCTGAGATTTGCTTCATATTAGCGAAAAAAGACATCCGGATAACCAAATCTATTTCAAATAAAGCTTTTTACAGCAGTTTCAGGCCAACTTGGGATTTTGCTTCAACTGCTGTAATAAAATGACCATCTTTGACTACAACCAGATCCCATTCTTTGGTTGGGCGAAAAAAACCTGGCAATTCAAGCTGCCTTTTTCTAAAAATATATCCTTCATTCATACCGGCATCAACAATTATTTTCGTAAAAAGATCGATAAAACCATCCATTTGAGCCCCGCCGGTCACTGCACCCCTTAATCCTGCATCAGCAACCCCTCTTTTTTTCTGTTTTTCTCTTTGGGCTTTGCGTGTCTGCCAGTAATGAGAAACTGCGCCAGAAATGTGTTTTCCAATGTTATCAATTAGGTCAGTCATTTTTTGCAGTTACCCTATTATTTTTTATTTTGCAGATCAAAGTGCGCGAACCGGGGTTCCGCTCAACTCGGCAATACGCGGCTGTTTTACCCCATAGCATTTTCTTGTTAAATATTATAACTTCATGATTATATAAAGAAAAAAAGATTGGTTAAGGTTTATATGGATAATGAAAATGGATCTAAAAATGTAAAAAAGTGCTGGAATATAAAGAGATGAAACTATATTTTATTGATTGTGCTTTTAACATCACTCAAGGTTGATTTTATTTTGCATATTATCGATGAATAGTCAATATTTGACTTTTGACAGGGTGTAAATTAAGACCGTTGGTAAACGCTTATCCTTGCATATTGACAAAC
>CAZKDT010000095.1:0-8917 GCA_964551515.1 uncultured Desulfobacteraceae bacterium
GAGCGGCTATTATATCCCTTTGTCCCCCTTCCAGCTGTTTTACCATTGCCTGATCCAACTCCACGTCCAACACGCTTTCGCGGTCTACGGGATCCTTTTGGAGGTGACAATTCATTCAGATTCATCAATCTTCTCCTTAACTTTAACCATGTGCGATACAGCGTTGACCATACCACGAATGGAAGCCGTATCTTTAAGCTCAACCGTTTTGTTAATTTTTGTCAGCCCCATACCGCGTAGCACCCTGCGGTGCTTTTCCGGTCTTCCAATCATACTTTTAACAAGAGTTACTTTTAATGTTCCGGACATTTATCAACCCTCTTGATTTGCCACTGCCGGCGGAATATTGATTTTCGGTGATATTTTAGTTCTTTGGAACAAATCGATTTCGATCGAGTGGTCATATTTTCAAAAAGCTGGCGCGTTACAACTTTTATAAATCTTTGTATTTCCAATCTTTAATTGTCATTCATTTTCTAATCTTCAATTTTAGAGGTCTTCCACTCTTGTACCCCGTCTGGAGGCAACCTGCTCACGGCTCTGCAACTGGCAAAGCCCTTCAATGGTAGCTTTAACAACATTATGAGCATTATGTGACCCCATACATTTTGTAAGAATGTTCTGAACGCCAACAGCTTCAAGTACCGCCCGAACAGCACCACCTGCAATAAGACCGGTTCCTTGGGAAGCAGGTTTCAACAAAACCCGTCCCGCTCCATATTTTCCGATAACTACATATGGTATTGTTCCATCAACCAAAGATACCTTGACCATGCTTTTTTTCGCTTTTTCTATTCCTTTACGAATCGCTTCAGGCACCTCACCGGCTTTCCCAAGCCCATAACCGACACTCCCTTCGCCATCACCGACAACAACGATAGCGCTGAAGCTAAACCTGCGGCCGCCTTTAACAACTTTCGCAACCCGGTTAATGTAAACAACCTTGTCGATTAACTGATCTTCGCCTTTATCCTGCTTGAACAAAAATTTTCCTCCTTCGCCCATTAGTTAAATAGATACATTAATCAAAACGGCTAAAAATCGAGGCCTGCTTCACGCGCACCATCAGATACAGCTTTTACACGCCCGTGAAATAGAAACCCGCCACGGTCAAAAACGACCTTTTTTAAACCTTTTTTAATGGCCCGTTCGCCGATAAGTTTCCCTATGAAACTTGCAGTTGCAACTTTGTTTTCAAGTTCAGGTTGTTCTTTTACAATTTTTTCCTGACTTGATGCAGCCACAAGAGTATGACCATGCTCATCATCAATGATCTGGGCATAAATATGTTTTGAACTTCGAAAAACATTCAACCTGGGCCGCTGCTGCGTGCCAACCAGATGTTTTCTAATTCTTTTTTTTCTCTTTAAATGTGCTTTTTTCTTTAAATTCAGCTTCCCCATCTTCAATATCCTTATGCTTCTTTAACCCCTGTCTTTCCGGCCTTACGCTGAATACGTTCCTCAGCGTACTTTATCCCTTTACCCTTATAGCGTTCCGGAGGTTTCAATCTCCTGATTGATGCAGCGGCATGTCCCATCAATTCTTTATCGATGCCGGTAAGCCTGATAACATTTTTCTTGTCAACTGTGGCTGAAACACCCTCAGGAAGATCAAAATTAACAGGATGTGAATACCCAATATTAAATTCAATTCGGTTATCGTTAAGTATGGCACGATAGCCGATACCGTGTATCTCCAGAATCCTTTCAAACCCTTTGGTCACGCCGGTAACCATATTAGCTACAAGGCTCCGCGTAAGTCCACGCAAAGCACGGTTGGTCCTGTTATTATCAACAACATCCACCCTTATCATCCCGTCTTCTATTTTAAGATCCACGGCAGGATGAATTGCTCTTGTAAGGACCCCTTTTTCAGATTCTACTGTAATTACCCTGTCTATATATTTTATTTTAATATTATCTGGTATCGATATTGGTGTTTTGCCTACTCTGGACATTGATTACTTCCTTTTGTCATCGGTCAATAAGCATCCGTCATCGGTCATCAGAATTAATAATAATTTGCCAGCGACGAATGACAGATCTACCAAATATTGCAGAGAATCTCTCCTCCTAAATTTTCAGACCTGGCTTTTTTATCAGTCATTATTCCTTTTGATGTTGATAAAATCGCAATTCCCATACCGTTCAAAACCGGTTTTATATCCTTGCTCTTTAAATAAAAGCGTCTGCTCGGTTTACTCACTCTTCCAAGACCGATAATTGTGTTGGACTGTTTTTCATCGTACTTAAGATAGACACGCAATATCCCCTGCTTATTATCTTTAATAAATTTATAATTTCTTATAAATCCTTCATCCTTTAATACTCTGGCCAACTCGGTTTTTAACTTTGATCCGGGAATATCAACACTATTGAACTTTGCCTTACCGGCATTTCTGATCCGGGTCAACATGTCCGCAATTGGATCACTCATCGCCATAGTCTTCTCCGTTATTGAAATCGTTTTAAGTTTTATGTTTTAAAAATATGGATAAGGTTCCAAGTTTCAAGCCCGATTAAAACCTAAAACTTAACACTTAAAACCTGTTTTACAATATTACCAGCTTGATTTCACTACACCAGGGAGCTTACCTTCCGAAGCAAGATTCCGAAAACAGATTCGACAAATTCCGAACTTCCTTAAAAACCCTCTCGGTCTGCCGCAAATGGGACAGCGGTTATACCGCCTCACTTTGAATTTAGGTTCTTTCTTTGCCTTCATTCTAAGAGCTTTTCTTGCCAAATTTTCCTCCCTCTTTAAACTGACTATTAAAGATTAAATATTTCTTAAAACTTCAACCGTCAATGCTTATCCTTCATTCCCAAATCTTAAATTTTCAATTTCTAAACGGCATCCCCATCAGCTTTAACAGTTCTTTCCCCTCTTCATCAGTCTTTGCAGTTGTAACTATGGAGATATTAAGGCCTTTAATCTTATCAATTTTATCGTAATCGATTTCCGGAAAAATAATATGTTCTTTGATACCCAATGAATAATTGCCATGACCATCCAAAGCTTTTCCCAAAAGACCTCTGAAGTCACGAACACGAGGCAACGCTATATTGACCAGTTTGTAATAATAGTCGTACATCCGGTTGCATCGAAGGGTAACCATGCATCCTATCGGCATTCCTTCCCGCAACTTAAACGCCGCTATCGATTTTTTCGCACGGGTTACAACCGGTTGCTGGCCAGCTATAATCTTAAGTTCCTCCGAAGCTGAATCAAGCAATTTGATATTATGAATCGCTTCACCTAATCCCATATTCAAAACTATTTTCTCAAGTTTTGGGACCTCCATTATGTTTTTATATTTAAAGGTCTCAATCAACCTGGGAACAACCTCTTTATGATAGTAACTTTTTAACTGTGACATTCACTTCCTCCGTCACTGGGCTCTAAGAATCTATGATTTCGTTGCATTTCCTGCAAACGCGCACTTTTTTTCCATCCTCAAGCCGTTTCATCTTTATACGTACAGGTGTTACGCATTTGCTGCACATCAACATAACGTTGGACCAGTGGATAGGAGCTTCAGTCTCGACAATACCGCCCTGTCTATTACTGGCACTGGGCCTTGTATGCCGTTTGATAATATTTATATTTTCAATAAGAAGACGATTACTCTTCCTTTTGATACTCAGCACCTTACCAATCTTTCCTTTGTCTTTGCCAACAAGAACTTTTACCTTGTCGTCTTTCTTTATATGCCAATTATTTTGGGCCATTAATCGCTTCTCCACAGATCCGTAATATTTCACAACTTATAAAACTTTAGCTCGTTGAAGTCACTGCTCATTTGCAACTGATTACTTATTACTATTAACTGATAACCGTTCACTCTGTACCCACAGCCATTAACTCATGACTATAATACCTCAGGGGCCAGCGAAATGATTTTCATAAACCTTTTGCCCCGCAGTTCCCTTGCCACCGGACCAAATATGCGGGTGCCAATAGGTTCTTTGGTTTGTGAAATTAAAACAGCAGAATTATCATCAAATCTTATATATGATCCATCCAGTCTCCTAATTTCCTTTTTGGTACGAACAACAACAGCTTTTACCACATCTCCTTTTTTGACCTTGGTATTAGGAATAGCTTCTTTAACAGATACAACAATTATGTCACCAACACTTGCATATCGTCTACGGGAACCTCCAAGGACTTTTATGCAATACAATATCTTGGCTCCTGAATTATCTGCTACGGTCAACCTCGTTTCAGCCTGAATCATCTTCTTAACTTTCCTTATATAATGACTAATTCGTAAAAAAAATCGAATCCATCATGTCATATAACAATCAAACAGCTTTTTCGACTATTTTGCTCACACGCCATCTTTTAGTCTTGCTAAGCGGTCTGGACTGGGTTATCAAAACTTTATCTCCAACCCGTGAGACATTACTTTTGTCGTGAGCAGCATATTTTGACCGTCTCCGGACATACTTTTGATAAAGTTTATGCTTAAACAGCCTCTCAACCAGGACAATTACTGTCTTATCCATCTTCGCGCTGACCACTGTCCCCACCATCTGTCTTCTTAAAAATCGTTTTGTCATGGCAATAACCATTTTTAGCCTGTTATTTGATATAATTAGTTTTTAAGTTATGAAATTTATGCTTTCATTTTCAAATTTATTTCCACTGCCACCAAAACTCCAAGACACTAAGAAATAATAATAAATATATCCTTTGGGTCTTTGTAACTTTGTGACAAATATTTATTTTCTTCTGACTTATATAGGTTAAGATTCTTTTATTATGGTTTTCACCCTGGCGATTTCTCGCTTGATCTGCTTCATCTTCTGGGGATTTTCAAGCTGACCAATTTCGTGCTGAAAGCGTAGATTAAACAGTTCCTCTTTAAGATCGTTTGCTTTCCGCACCTTTTCTTCCAAGCTTAACTCTCTGATCTCACTCGCTTTCATCACAAATTACCCCTTTCTATGAATCTAGTTTTTACAGAAAGTTTATGTGAAGCAAGCCTGAGGGCTTCCTTTGCCATATGCCTGGGAATACCCTCCATTTCATAAAGGATTCTTCCGGGACGAACAACTGCAATCCATCCTTCAGGAGGCCCCTTTCCTTTTCCCATCCTAACTTCAGCAGGTTTTTTGGTAAACGGCTTGTCAGGAAATATTTTTATCCATATCTTTCCGCCTCTTTTAACATGACGGGTCATTGCAACACGAGCGGCTTCAATCTGCTTTGAGTTGATTCTTCCGCATTCTATGGCTTGCAGTCCAAATTCACCAAAATCAAGATTACAGCCCCTGTACGAAGCCCCTTTTGTTCTACCTTTTTGCTGCTTCCGATATTTTACCTTCTTGGGACTGAGCATATTCTATATCTCCATACTGCATTAAACCTTTAAAAAATATTTC
Source organism: uncultured Desulfobacteraceae bacterium (assembly GCA_964551515.1). Classification (GTDB taxonomy): domain Bacteria; phylum Desulfobacterota; class Desulfobacteria; order Desulfobacterales; family UBA11574; genus S5133MH16. Next base: position 5,394 of record CAZKDT010000095.1, read on the forward strand.
ATTTTCAAAGGTCTCCTCATTAATAATAATAATAATTTAGATAAGCTTGTAAAAAATCTTTTAAAAGCAACAAGTTAAATTTCGATTTTTTCCGAATCCTTTTTCAAAATCTCACCTTTAAAAATAAATACCTTGATTCCAATTATCCCATATGTTGTACGGGCATCAATATAACCGTAGTCTATATCGGCTCTCAAGGTATGCAAAGGTATGCGGCCCTCTCTATACTGTTCGGTTCTCGCCATTTCAGCACCACCCAGACGACCTGAACAAATAACCTTTATCCCTTTGGCACCAAAACGCATGGCTGAAGAAATACCACGCTTCATGGCACGCCTGAATGCAACCCTTCGTATAATCTGGAGAGCAATATTCTCGGCTACAAGTTGAGCATCAATCTCGGGTTTTCTTACCTCCTGAATATCGATAATAACTTCATAGGATACGATCTTTTCAAGCTCTTTCTTGAGCAACGCAATTTCAGCTCCCTTTTTACCAATGACAATCCCAGGCCTAGACGTAAAAACGCGCAGTTTGACACGCTTGGACGACCTTTCAATTTCGATCTTGGAAATACCTGCATGGTAGAGTCTTTTTTTTATAAATTTCCTTATATTATAATCTTCCAGGATATAATCAGCGTATTTCTTTCCAGCATACCACCGCGAATCCCAGGTTTTAACAATACCCAACCTCAATCCTATAGGATTTACTTTCTGGCCCAAGCTTTTACCCCCTTTTATATCGAATCTTCAGCTAAAATGACCGTAATATGAGAAGTCCTTTTTAATATGCGTGTTCCCCTGCCGCGTGCCCTTGCTCTAAAACGTTTCAACGTGGGGCCCTGGTCTGCAATGATGTTTCGAATAACCATTGAATCTATGTCAATATCCATATTTTGATCAGCATTCGCTACAGCACTGCGAATAATTTTCTCAACAATAAACGCCGCCTTCTGCGGCATAAATTTGAGTATATTCAAACCATCCTCTACCCGTCTCCCCTTCACAGCACCAACCATCATGCGAACTTTCTGAGGAGAAATGCGTACATATCTCAATACGGCTCTAACTTCCATTACAAACACTTCCTTTTCTGAAGGTCTTACCTTGTCACCCTTGATTTCTTATCCGAAGCGTGCCCATAATAAGTTCGTGTTGGTGAGAATTCACCCAGCTTATGCCCCACCATGTCTTCCGATATAAATACGGGAATGAACTTTCTTCCATTATGAACCGCCAGTGTAATACCAACCATTTCTGGCACAACTGTCGACCTTCGAGACCAAGTTTTGACAACTCTGCTGCTCCGAGTCTCTTGGGCCATCAGCACTTTCTTTAATAGTTTCGAATCAACAAAGGGACCTTTTTTCAACGACCGTGGCATAACTTCTCCTGCTATTTGCTTGTACGCTTTTTGACGATTAATCGACTACTTTTCCTTTTTCGGCGTGTCTTAAAACCTTTTGAAGGAACACCCCATGGACTGCATGGGTGCCGTCCGCCAGAAGATCTCCCCTCACCGCCGCCCATTGGATGATCAACCGGATTCATGGCAACACCTCTAACCTTAGGCCGCCTGCCGAGCCAACGCTTACGCCCTGCTTTCCCCAAAGATATATCCTCATGAACCACATTTCCGAGCCGGCCAATAGTAGCCTTACAATTTAAAAGAACCATTCGAACTTCGCCGGATGGAAGCTTTATCAGGGCATATCGATCTTCCTTTGCCATCAACTGAGCAAATGTCCCGGCGCTCCTGACAATCTGACCACCTTTCCCAATATGTAATTCGATGTTATGAATATGCGTACCCAGTGGGATATTTCTTAACATCAACGTATTGCCGGGCTTAATATCTGCTTCAGGTCCTGAAATCACAGTATCACCGACCTTAAGATTAACCGGAGCCAGAATGTACCGCTTTTCACCATCCGCATAATGCAAAAGAGCAATTCTTGCAGACCGATTCGGATCGTACTCTATTGTGGCAACCCTTGCAGGGATGCCTGTCTTATCTCTTTTAAAATCGACAACCCTGTAATGCCGCTTACTTCCACCCCCACGATGCCTGCATGTAATACGACCGTGGACATTACGGCCGCCGGTCTTCTTAATAACCCTTAGCAGGCTCTTTTCAGGTGTAGCGCTCGTAATCTCGTCAAACCCTGAATATGATTGGGAACGCCTCCCGGGAGAGGTAGGTTTTACTTTTTTTATGCCCATGATATGCCTCTTTAAGCTCCTTCAAAAAAATCTATACGTTCACCAGGCATCAATTTAACGATTGCCTTCTTCCAGTTTCGGCGCTTCCCAACAATCTTGCCTCTTTGTTTGGTCTTGCCCTTAACCTGCATTGTTCTTACGGTGGTCACATTTACATTAAAAATATTTTTGATAGCCCTTTTAATCTCAACCCTGTTCGCCTTACGATCTACCTCAAAGGTCACCTGGTTGTAATTCTCTTTTTGAATATTGGTCTTTTCAGTAATCAAGGGCCGCTTAATAATATCATACGGATTCATTCGGGCAGCCTCCCTTCAATACTTTTTATCGAAGACTCAAGCAAAACTACATTCTTGTATTTAAGAATGTCATATACATTTAACCCTTCGACTCTCAACACTTTTATTTGGGGAACGTTCCTGGCTGAAAGCTCCAGGTTTTTATTCTTTTTGTCGGTTATAATTAATGCGTTCTTTATGTCTAATGCCCTCATAACCTTAACAAATCCCCTGGTCTTAATTTCATCAAGTTCAAACTTGTTAAGCACGACAAGTTTTTCGTCTTGCAATTTACTGCTCAAGGCCATTTTAAGTGCCAGTTTTCTGACTTTTTTTGGAACCTTGTATGCATATGATCGGGGATCAGGGCCAAAAACAGAGCCTCCTCCTCTTAAAAGTGGTGATTTAATATCACCTCTACGAGCACGTCCTGTTCCTTTTTGTCTGAAAAGTTTTCTACCACTACCTCTGACATCACTTCTATGTTTTACAGCCGCAGTACCAGAACGTTTTTTTGCAAGCTGCATTGCCACAACTTCATGCAATATACTCCCTTTAACGGGGATATTGAATATGGTGTCCGCAAGATCGGTCTGCGAAACTTTTTCTGCCTTATTATTTATTACATCTACAACAGCCATAATAACGTCTCAGAAATTCTATTTTGTAAATTTGAGTTTTTTGATTTCAACCAAACCATAACCGGAACCCGGAACAGCACCTTTTATCAGCATAAGGTTTTGTTCCGGCCTGATATCAACAATTTCCAGATTTCGAACCGTTTTACGCTTATTTCCATATTGGCCGGGCATTTTCTTGCCTTTGATAACTTTTGCAGGCCAAGCACTGCAACCGATGGACCCAGGAATTCTATGACTGCGACTACCATGGGTTTTCTTTCCGCCATGAAATCCGTGACGCTTAATCACACCAGCAAACCCCCGTCCTTTGGTTGTACCGCTGACATCAACACGTTCTCCGACAGTGAATACATCCAAACTTATTATCTGGCCAAGTGTGT
>CAZKDT010000096.1:0-8881 GCA_964551515.1 uncultured Desulfobacteraceae bacterium
GCCGGAGGCTTGATCTTAACGAAAAATCCTAGTTTTCGTTCGGGCACTAACTATTTGATAAGAATAGCATCAAACTTACAGGCCTCGTAACAGATGCTACACTTGATACACTTATCCTGGTCTATATGATGGGGTTCCTTTTTTTCACCGGTGACGGCCTCCTGCGGGCATTTCAGGGCGCACAAATGACAGCCATTACACAGTTCTTCATCAACTTCGTAATGAAAAAGGGCCTTACAGACGCCTGCCGGGCATTTCTTGTCCCTGATGTGTGCTTCGTACTCCTCCCGAAAGTAGAGGATGGTGGTTAAGACCGAATTCGGGGCGGTTTTTCCCAGTCCGCACAGGGAAAATCTCTTGATCATGGTGGCCAGTTCTTCAAGAAGTTCGATATCTCCTTCCTTGCCGTTTCCCTCACAGATATCCGTCAGAATCTCTGACATCTGTGTAATTCCTTCACGGCAGGGGGTGCATTGACCGCATGATTCGTTTTTTAAAAAATCCACAAAATACCGGGCCAGATCTACCATGCAATTGTCCTGGTCCATTACGATCATACCACCGGAGCCCATTATGGAACCCACCTCAGCCAGCCTCTCGTAATCAACAGGAAGATCCAGGAAGCCCTCCGGAATACAGCCGCCTGAAGGACCGCCGGTCTGAACGGCCTTGAACTTCTTTTTTTTGGGGATGCCTCCACCAATGTCGTAGATTATCGTTCTCAGAGAAGTCCCCATGGGAACCTCTACCAGGCCGGTGTTTCTTACTTTGCCCACCAGAGAGAAAACCTTTGTCCCTTTGCTTTTCTCGGTACCCAGAGAGGCATACCACTCAGGTCCGTTGTTGATTATTATCGGCACGTTGGCCCACGTTTCCACATTGTTAAGGGCCGAGGGGCTTTCCCGGTAGCCCTTATCCACCGTGTGGATGTATTTGGCTCTCGGCCGGCCGACCTTGCCTTCGAGGGAGCGCATCAGCGCGGTTGACTCGCCACACACAAAAGCACCACCCCCGCGACTGATCTTGACCGTGAAATCAAAGCCGGAACCAAGAATGTTCTTCCCCAGCAGACCATACTCCTCGGCCTGCTTGATACCGATCCCGAGATTTTTCACGGCAAGGGGATACTCGTTTCGCACGTAAACAAAACCCTGATTCGAACCTATGGCATACGCTCCAATAATCATCCCCTCAAGGACGCTGTGGGAATTTCCCTCCAGGAGACTCCTGTCCATGTAAGCGCCAGGGTCTCCCTCGTCAGCATTGCACATGACGTACCTTATATCCCCGTGAGCCTTGCGGCAGGTCTCCCACTTTATTCCGGTGGGGAATCCACCTCCCCCCCGGCCTCGTAAGCCAGACTCTTTTATGGCCGAAATAACCTCCTCCGGAGACATGGTGAACAGGACCTTTACCAGAGCGGAATAACCATCCATGGAGATGTAGTCATCAATGTTGGTCGGGTCGATGAGGCCATTATTGCCAAAGACAATGCGGAGCTGCTGACGATAAAAGGGAACGTCCTTTTCTTTTGAAATCCTCTTCTTTGACAACGGATCTTTATACAATTTATTTTCAATCACCTCTCCATTAACGATCGTTTTGGCAACAATCTCCGGCATATCCTCAGGTTTTACCTTGGGATAAAAAATACCTTCAGGATAGATCACCATAATCGGACCCTGCTCGCAAAAACCGTGGCATCCCGTAACCTTGATTTCCACCTTTCCCTTCAGGCCATTTTTCAAAACCTCCTGCTCAAGCGCCCTCCTGACTTCTTGCGTTCCGTAGGCGCCACAACCCGAACCGGCGCAGAGGGAAACAACACGTCGTTCAGGATCACGTTCTTTTTTGAACTGTTCCCTTAAGGCTTCGTAACTTTTCTGGCTCTGCAACTTACTCATCACATTCCCCGAACCATACATGAGCGCATTGGTTATGCCTCATCTTCATATTGCTCTATGATTTTTAGCGCCTTTCCCCTGTCCAATCCGCCATAAGACGTTTCGTTTACCGTAATCACAGGTCCTAATGCGCAACATCCGAGACACCTGACCGTTTCCAGTGTAAACTTCAGGTCTTTGGTGGTCTCGCCCTCATGTATATTCAACCTTTGTTCAAGACTTTCCTTGATCTTGTCCGCACCGCGCACGTGACACGCCGTGCCGAGACACACATTGATGATATATTTACCCCTTGGTGTCAAACTAAAGGCTTTGTAAAAGGTAGCAGCGCTGTAAATCAAAGACATGGAAACGTTGAGTCTCTCAACCACGTATTTTAAGACCTCTCTGGGGAGATAGTTGTACTTCGCACTTATATCCTGTAAGATCATAATCAGGTTTTCCGGGTCCTGCATGTTTTGTTCAAGCACTTTGTCAAGATACACCGTGTCTATAGGCTCTATCTTCACCTGAGGTTCTCCTTGTATAGCGGTAACCCGTTCCATAGGTTTTAAGACACCTAATTTCACAACACCAGAATAAGAAATCAGAAAAAGGCTCACATGGGCTCTTTCGGATACGTCTGATTTGTCACCGGACAATTTTCGACGCACAGTCCACAGCCAATACATCGGTCCAGGTCGATACTGCGCGCACGTTTCTTGACCTTTACCTTGAAATTTCCGGCAGACCCCTCCACGGATTCAATATCAGCATAGGTAATAATTTCGATATTGAGATGCCGGCCGCATTCCACGAGCTTTGGCGCCATGATGCACATGGAACAATCATTGGTAGGATATGTTTTATCCAATTGGGACATTTTGCCGCCAATGGCTGGTGATTTTTCAAGGAGATAGACATAGAACCCGGAATCTGCCAGGTTAAGGGCGGCCTGAATACCGCCTATTCCACCCCCTACGACCAACACTGCACCTATCTTCTCTTTTTCTTTCAACCCTGCCATTAAGATAATTCCCTGCTATATTACACAAATTTTACTCATGTTTTTTTCTATCAATGCGTATGATTTTTGCCCTTTAACAAATCGACCCCAAGAACCTATCCTTTAAGAGCCGATTTGTCATTAAGAAGGAGTAATATAAAATAGAGGTCACCAAATTAAACCTCGGGAGAATCAAATAGCAAATATTATACCACAAATCAGGTTTTATGCCCTTTTTTGAAATTAATGTTGAATCACTTCATTTGGTTCCAAATACTTGTTTAGTTTCTGTTCAAATACTAGAGCCTATTGTTCACATATTAAACAATTTCACTGTTCATCTATTTAACATATTGACAGTTGGATGACCGAAAAAATATTACGCTCAATCTTTAATTCTACACGATTTTGTCCGGCAACCCGTACCCGGTAACGAACAACCAACACCCAAGCTAATTGGCATTATTATTGCTGTATTATTAATTGAATCGATGAGTAAACCCACAGACCTTAAGTGGGCAGGAGGTTTATAATGAACAGAGTTGTTCTCATAACAGACCGTCCTGAAGAATGTGAAACCCTGATATCATGCCTTAAGATACTGTTTCCCGAGTGCGAGGTTCAGGTTCAGCCAAAGCAGGCAGCCAAGTTTCAGGGTACGTCTTTGGTTTTAGAACCTTCCACACCTGAAAAATAATGACGGGAAACAGTGGCTAATGGCTGAGGATCAGTAATAAATGACCAAGGGGGAGATCAGCGATAAGGAGTAGAACAATGGCATCAAACTTCAGAATTTTTTGTCATCAAAACAGAGACAACCTCCATCTTAAGCTTATGGGTGACTTTGACGGTTCATCCGCCTATGAACTGATCAATACCCTAAAAAAATATAAGGATATTGCCGGAAAAATTTTTATTGACACATACTTTCTTTCTTCGGTTCATTCTTTTGGTCTGGATATATTTCAAAAAAATTACACGATCAAAAAACTATCGCGAATACTGACATTTACCGGTAACTATGGGAACAGAATGGCGCCTCATGGGAGTATTTTACTAAAACCTAAATCGGAGGTGTTTCATGACAACAATAATCGGTATCCTATCAAAAAAGCTTAAGGACAGAGGACTGATTCCAATGGAAATAAACCGCCTTATAAAGGATGTGGCCAACGTAATGAGTAGTGGTAAGTATTGTACACCGGTTTGTGTTAAGCAAAATTTACAGCGTCTGGGATGGGAAGGTTATGTTTTAGATAATAATATACTGGAACTTATTTTTCTATTCCTTAGCGATCAGAAAATATATCGAAAAGAATTGTAATTTTAGTGGGTTTTAGAATTTCTGAGCTGCAAAGTTATAACGATATTTATTAAAAATGATGTGAGCAGGCGTTCAGGAATTGAAAGAAAGGTATTTTCATATATCCTTTTTATTCCGGAACGAAGATCGGGCAAACAACGAAGGAGTGGCTTAGGCCGTAGAAGTGGAAGGAGCTTTAAGTTCCCGATCGTTTTTGAACAGGTTCCATTCTTTCAGGATTGGGATAATATCTAAGGGCTGGGTGCTCACCTTCCGATTTGCCTTAAATGAAAGGAGGTGAGAAAGTTATGAAAAAATTAATGTATCTCCTTATATTTGTTAGTTTAATGGTTGCAGTAATCTTTTGGGCAACATCTGAAGTAGATTACTTGACATGCACAACTTGTATTAATCCATACCTTTTAGGGACATAAATGAGAATCAACATTTTAAGAATTTTAAACAATCAGACAGAAGCGGTTGGTAAGTATCTGGCAGTATTTGACCTCTGCCTATCTCACCTTCCGCAGGGTGTAAATCAAGACTGTTGTTTGCTAAGGTTGCCATGGCTATTTGGTTTCGGAGCTACGATTTATCAATATACAAGGATAAGCGTTTACCAACGGTCTTAATTTACACCCCTTCCGCAGGTTTAACCGGAAAATATAATAAGGTGTCTTCAGCATGATAAGAATTATTACAATTATACTTATTTTTATGTTAAGCGGCCAGGCCCAGGCCATGAGGTTCAAGATCGCCACCCTGTCGCCGGAAGGGTCTGTCTGGATGCAAAAAATGCGGGAAGGCGCCGGGGAACTGGCTCGAAAAACTGACAACCGGGTGACAATTAAATATTATCCGGGTGGAGTAATGGGTGATGATAGGGCGGTTTTACGAAAAATCCGCATCGGTCAACTCCATGGGGGTGCGGTTGTGAGCGGGAGTTTATCCAAGTTTTATCCTGACAACCAGATTTACAACCTGCCGCTTAAATTTAGATCCTTTGAAGAGGTGGATTATGTTCGCAAGCATTTGGACCAGCGAATTGTCAAAGGACTTGAAGAAGGTGGATTTGTGACCTTTGGGATTGCCGAAGGCGGATTTGCCTATGTGATGTCCACCGTACCCATAAGAACCGTCAGAGAGATGCGTCATCAGAAAGTCTGGATTCCGGATAACGATACAATGATCCTTGAAACGGTCAAGGCCTTTGACATCACTCCCTTTCCGTTGTCCATCGCCGATGTGCAGGCCGGCCTGCAAACCGGATTGATCAACACGGTCACCACTCCGCCCATTGGAGCATTGGCCTTGCAATGGCATACCCGGATTAAGTACCTGATGTACGAGCCGTTTCTGTATATTTACGGGGTACTGGCAGTGGATTGCAAGGCATTTAAAAAAATATCAACCTATGATCAACAGATCTTTCGCGAAATAATGGGTCGTATTTTCCGTGAAATTGACCATCTGAACCGAGAAGATAACATTAAAGCTCTGGAGGCGCTACGTAAACAGGGAATTGAATTTATCAAGCCTTCCGGTGAAGCATTGGAAAAATGGTATGCTGATGCCGAGGCAGTGCCCAGGCGGCTGATTCGAGCTGGAAAATTATCTCAGGGCATGGTCAACACTCTGGAAAAACTTCTTAAAGACTATCGTTCAATGCAACTTCATGCCAAAAAATAAATACACAATATAATAGATCCCGTTTTGCGAGCCTGTTTCCGGAATCAATGGCTAATGGTGTTTTTACCCCTGACACCAAGGGAATTATATCATCATGGAATCCATCCATGTAACGTATCATGGGTTATTTCGCGAAAGAAACCCTATGAAAGAGTGGGACATGCCTCTTCAACCGCCGTCAAATTAACCTGCTAATTGCCGGGCAGTTTTTATGCCATACTTCTTAATCTGGTTCCAGACGCTTGTTCTGGATATGCCTAAAATTCGTGCTGCCTGGGACTGATTGCCGCCGGATTGCTTCAGGGCGTGCATAAGTCGTCGCTTCTTTATTTCATTCAGGCCAACGGACGATGGGTTGCCGGTTTCATGTAGATCTTCCATGTTCAAAATGTTGGGCGGAAAATGCTCAGGACCAATCATTGATCTCTGACAGGCAACAAAAGCGTATTCAAGGGTGCTTTTGAGTTCCCTCACATTTCCGGGCCATGGATATCGAATCATAAAATCTAAGGCTTCATTGGTAATGCCTCGAATTTTTTTTTCGCTTTTCAGACAAATTCTTTGAAAGAATGATTCAGCTAACAACGGAATATCTCCGGTTCTTTTTCTTAATGGAGGAATCCATATGGGAAGTACATTTATCCTGTAATAAAAATCTTCTCTGAAAGTACCTTGATCCACAAGCTTTTTAAGATCCTTGTTGGTTGCCGTAATGATTCTAACATCAATCTGAATCGGCTTGTTATCACCCACCCGTTCAATGATCTTTTCTTCGAGCACCCGCAAAAGTTTTACCTGGGTTGAAAGGGGTAAATCGCCAATTTCGTCCAAGAAAATATCTCCTCTATGGGCGGCTTCGAATCTTCCGGTTCGATTCTGAAAAGCGCCGGTATAAGCGCCTTTTACGTGGCCAAAAAGTTCACTTTCCAGGAGTGACTCATTCAAAGCCGCACAACTGACCTTTATATACGGTTTGTTTTTGCGGGGACCACTTTTATGAATTGCCCTTGCCACAAGCTCCTTTCCGGTCCCACTTTCCCCAAAAATAATCACCGGCGCATCAGACTCGGCAGCATTTGTAATCATACTAAAAACCTGCTGCATCAACACTGAATTACCAAGAATGCCGTGAAATCGATCTTCTGCCCCGAGTTCCCGCCGAAAGGTCTCGATCTGGGTTTCTTTTTCAATAAGGTCATTAATATCGGTTATGGTTTCAACAGCACCCGTTACCTTACCTTTGCTGTCCAAAAGAACAGAAGCATTTTTCACAATGTGAATAGGTTTTCCGTCCTTTCGAGTTATAACGCATTTTTGCATCTTTAACTTACCTTTTACAAACAGCATACACCAGTGGTGCCCTTTATGTCCGAGGACCACTTCACAGGCATTGCATTTTAATACAGTACAGGGTTTCCCTATGATTTCTGTCCTGGAATGACCGGTAATTATTTCAAAAGCCCGATTAACCGAAGTTATGTTACCTTCAGTATTCACAATCATGACACCGTCCTGAATCGTATCCACCACTGTTTTCCAATATTTGTTTAATTCCTGTTCAAACATAGCCTCTCCTGTTCATATGTTAAACAATTTTATCGTTCAATTACTTAACATATTAACAGTTGGATGGCAACAAAAATACTAAGCTCGAACTTTGAGGCCATCGCAAAAATGTCTTTTCAAATCAGAAAGCAGGGCCCGGTATGGAATTAAAAAGCACACTTTCATTCTTTCTTTCATAAAATTTTCCCAGACTGTTAGATGTTCATCCGGGTTTCGGGGACGGACCAAGCTACAGTGCTTTATGGCAGCAATCGGTAATTTGCCAAGGACCCCGACAAGTTACTGCCGATTCCCTAATATTTCATAGCCTCAACCATTCGATTGGGAACCGTTCGGGCCTTCACCGGGGTGAAACCTCCACGTCTATTCCACCGCAGCTCGTTTCCACCGGCTAATATGCCCTCTGCTGACTTCTGTCACGTGATAGTCTCCCCTTACGCTTCGCTCAGTCCTTTAATGGACACGCGGAAGATCTCCCGCGGTAAACACGCATCTTTGCGCCCCGAGTGCCGTCACCGACACCCGGTTGCCATACCGCTATACCCTTCACCTCGAGAAATGGGCTCATTATGTTTGACCCTTGGGGATAAACGATAAGAGTAGAATGTCGAAATGATCTTATTATCAAGGAGTTTCGATTCTTAAAAAATGTGACAACAGAAATAATAAACGGATAAAGAAAATACAAGGCAGTATTAATAAGGGTCAAAGGCAGACTTGATACTCATTTCTTCTTGAATTTTGGGTCAGTGTAAAAGGTATGAATCCGGAATCAAGGGCGGCCCGTTGGCTCGCGGTGACGGCTTCCGCTTCACCTCCCACAAGCCCAAATGCTTGAGGATTTTTTTGATGACATACTCATGTTCTATGAAGGCAATGACCCGCATAGCCCCCTGGCACTTTGGGCATGTCAGCGAGTCGACCTTGCTTGCCCCGTTAAATATAAGGAAATTTAATGGGGTATGTTTTTTGAATCGGCCGCGCCCTGTTTTTCCGAAATGCCAAGAGGGAATCTGTAACACATTTTCGGGTATGTTTGTATATCACCCACCGTTGTCATAAGATACATTGACTTGGTCCGTCCCGGAAGAGCATATAAACAGCCTGAAAAAGTTTTATCAATGGCTTGTAGGGCATGCCTTACACATCCCATGGCTCTGGCCGTTCTTCATTTTGAGATATTTTTTGCAGATCACAACCGCATCCAATCCTGCGATAAGAGAATAATCACAAGAAATCGGCAACGTTCAAAACTCATATGGAACAACAATACTCAAATCTATTGTAACTTCTCAATAAGTTCTGGTGTATCAAATGGTGATATTGAGCCACCAACTGATAATAAAATGTAAAATGTCTGGAACTCGAATATAAGTGAACCTAAAGAAAAAACAGGTGGCAATCCTTTAATACAGATCTCGTAACATGATTGAA
>CAZKDT010000097.1:0-8873 GCA_964551515.1 uncultured Desulfobacteraceae bacterium
AAATGATGAGGCTGATTGTAGAATCAGACTCACTAGCCTTCGCCAGAGCCGCTGACGGTGAGGCCAATATATTAAAAAACAATACCATTGGCAATAAAGATGGGTGGCTATACAAAAAAGACAAAAACCTTGTCTTTAGGGCAGATTTACGAAAATCTCTCCTGTGTACCGATCCTGATTATATATATGGAATATCTTGTACATGTTGCGATGAAGCAAACCATAAATACCTGTTAGATGTTGTAAAAACTGATCTAAAATATCTTACCTTCTCAAATTTGTGGGTTAATTCAAACTTCAACCTTTTCCATGAACATTTTTTTGAAACATTAAAAAAATCAAAAAAAGATATCGTTATATGCACCAATAAAAAAGCCAAAATAAGCAACTTGCGGAAATTTATTCCTGTTAAGGATTTTATGCCCGTTCCCGGCAATTGTGTTGTGTATTGGGAAAAATACAGGGAATATATAAAGGGATTTCTTGATCTTAAGGCTTGCTCTTACAGTAACACCATATTCCTCTTTGCGGCAGGACCTCTTACTGAAATACTGATTCACGAAATGTGGAATGTCAATCGAAACAATGTATACATAGACATTGGCTCTACCCTTGACCCCACTTTATTCAATCGAAAATCGAGGAATTATCATAGCGAAGGCAATGCATTTGCCGACAGAACCTGCGTTTGGTAGATTTGTAATGATGAATAACAAAAATGTAACGTCATACCCTGTTAAATTCAGAAGACAATTCAGGGCATGGAAAAACTCACGCAGGCTCAGAAAAGAACTCTGTTACTATAGCTCTAAATTCGATTCACTTCACTTAGCCTTGCCAGACGAAGAAACAATCCGAAAGACTTTTAAGCGCAAGTTTCCCAGCCTGAAACCAGCGCCAAAAGGAAATTTAAACATCCTGGCAATTTACCATCATTATAACTGGGAAAATGAATCGCTGAAGCCATCCCTCGAAAAATTCGGTCAAGTCCGGCATTATGATTGGTTCGAACAATTCAACCATCAGAAAAAGAGCTGGTACAAATCCATTAAAGCAAAAATGAATAAAGATCTTGTCAGTCGAGTAAAACAATGGATCCAAAATGATTCAACCGATGTTATTTTTACCTATCTGTCAGGTGAACTCATATCTCCGGAAGCGATGCGTAAATTGAGTTCATTTGGTGTGCCAATAGTCAATCTTGCCTTGAATGACAAAGAATCATTTATTGGAAAAATCAGAAACGGCCACGCAACAGGCATGCGAGATATCTGCCGCTATTTTGATATTTGCTGGACCAGCACAGAGGACGCTTTGGAAAAGTATTGCGTAGAGGGCGCTTTTCCTATTTATCTTCCAGAAGGCGCAAACCCTGAAATCCATAAACCATACGATTTAGAAAAAACTATCGATGTGTCATTTGTTGGGCAATGTTATGGGAATCGACCGGCCATTATTCAGGCGCTGAAGAAGCAAGGCATTCATGCGGAAGCCTTTGGATATGGCTGGCCAAATGGCCCTTTATCAACGGAAGATATGGTTCGTATGTATTCAAAAAGTAAAATCAACCTGGGATTTGGTGGGGTGGCAGGTCACCCGGGCACTTTCTGCCTCAAGGGGAGGGATTTTGAGATCCCCATGAGTGGTGGTCTTTATCTGACGGAATATTCATCTGAGCTCGAAAGAGTCTTCGAAATCGAAAAAGAGATTCTAACCTATAGAACCTTTGATGAACTTGTTAAAAAGATACAACATCTCTTAGACCATCCCGATGAAGCGGATGCTATCAGAAAAGCGGGGTATCGCCGGGCAGTTTCTGAACATACGTGGGAGATGAGATTTGATAAGATATTTATGCTTATGGGATTGATCTAACATGTATCTTGCTATTGTGGTCCAGGGATCGTTGAATAGCCTCTTTCACTTTGTCAACCGTTAATTCTTCGAGACATTTACTTATTCCACTCCCCTGACACCCTTTGTTTTGACAAGGCACGCACGGAAAATCTTTATGAACTACCTGATGTTGTTTACCTCTTGGCGCCCAGTCGATATATGATGACGGTCCAAAGATGCAAACTGTAGGCAAGCCTACTGCAGCGGCAATATGAACTCCGGCGCTGTCGACACCGATAAATAATTTGCAGGCTTTAAAAACACCGGCCAATGTTCCTATAGAAGTTTTTCCCGCTAAATTGAATGTATTTCGCGGGCATTTTTTTATTATTTCATCGGCACGTGCCCTTTCGTCAAGAGAGCCTGTGATAATAATGGATACGTCATATTCCGATACGAGCCAGTTAATCAACTGAATGTACTTGCTTATTCCCCATTCTTTGTATTTCCATAGAGAAAAGGGCTGAACAGCGATGATTGGCCGATCGGACAGAACACCTTCATTTTTTAAAAGAGCTTTGGCTTTTTGATACCTGTTATCTGGAACATCATGCTCAGGCCAAATTTGATCTGTTTTTATATTGTAAGCTTCCAGAAGGCCAAGGTAATATTCGGCCATGTGGCGATCCGGCTTAGGCTCATCTGTAGCCAAATGGGTAAATACCCTGTTACGCCAAAGTCTCCCATCATTAGCATAAAAACTTATTTTCTGTTGTGCCCCGGAGAGAAGGGCAAGAATAGCTCCCCGATCTCCTGGTTTTATATCAATGGCTAAATCAAAATGGAATTTACGCAAACGTAAAAAAAACCTTTTTTGATACTTTAGTTCCTCTATCCATGTTCTTTTTTCTTCATTTATAGAGATTACATCCGTAGCCCATTTACAGTCTTCTATCAATTCCTTTGCTTTTTTCCTTACCGCAACGACTACATTAGCCTGCGGGAACTTTTCATGCAAGGCCCTGATAGCAGGAAAGGAAAGAACAACATCACCTATATCTCCAAGCTGTATCAATAAAATATTACGGATGTTTTCTCTGGATATATTGTTGCCTTTTATCAGCATAAACTTAATTTCTTTGAATTTAATTCATCGAAGTTTATTTTCGGCTCCGACCGGAAAATAAAAACCTGGATTCCGGATAATACCTTGGGCTTTCCGGAATGACAGTTTGGTGCTCCGCAATCTGTGCTGGGAATTTATTTATCTATAATCTTACTGTATATCTCTAGTACTCTCTCAGACATTCGATCCCATGTGTTTTGTGCTGCTACCTTGTATGCCTCTTCTGCCATTTTTTGTCTGTTTTCTTTATCCAGCATAAAACCAATTTTAGAACTTATTAGATCAATATTTTCCCTGTCAACAACAAATCCATTAATCCCATCCATGACGAGGTCCTTTGCCCCCACATTGTCGCTTATGATCACGGGCAGTGAGGCAGACATCGCTTCTAACACTACCATGCCGAAAGTGTCAAATCCAGATGGCATTGCAAAAATATCCGAAGCCAGATAGATTTTTTCAATATTGTTTTTCCAGATTCCGGCAAAGATAACATCATCTTCTATTTCCAATTTCTGCGCCAGCCTGCCGTATTTTTTCTCATTCCCTTTTCCAACCACTAAAAGCTTTAGCTTCTCGGATGGATATTTCGATTTCGTCATAGCCATTGCAGCCATGAGATTATCCAGTCCCTTGAGCTGAAAATTCATACTGACAAACAAAACTATCGTATCGGTTTCATCGATTTCAAAACGCCTTCGCATTTCCCTGTAGCATATATTCCGGTCAAGCTTATTAAATTCATCAATATCGACACCGGGGTGAATGACCTGAACCTTTTCCGGATCAACGCTAAATTCCTGCAGAAATTTTTCCTTCGCTATGCCTGACACAGGCAGAAACATTCGGCATTTTCCATCATTAATCAGACTCTTTTCAACCCAGCTTGTGCCAAAGTCAAAGAGACTCATGCGTTTTTTTCGAACTTCCTTAACCCAGGATCGATGAGGAATGCTGTGCATGGTAAATATATCGGCATAAAAAATTCTTTCATGGGTGTGGATAATGTCAAAATTCATTTTTGCTATTTTACGATTCGTAAACCAGGCAAAACTGATGGTGGTCAAAAACTTCGGAAAGGAAATGACAGGAACCTTGTGAAACGTAATACGGTCAGATTGAGGCCTCCACTTATTTGCAAAAACATGAACATCATAGTGATGGTCTGAAGCTATACGTTCGGTCAATTCCAAGACAAATTTTTCGCCGCCGCCCACCAGTCCATATTTAGGAACTACAACCGCAATCTTGTAAATTTTAGATGTCATTTTTTTATTGTTTGGCGCCTGTACGGTGAGAGAAATGAAAGCAGAGCTTTTCTAAATGCTTCACGAGAGCATGACTTGGCATAATCAAAAGCCGCCTGCTGAAACCCGCTCATTTCTGATTCTGTTAATAATGCCGCATTATCCATGCACTTTTTCAGTTCATAAGCGTTGCCGGAAGGGAAAAGCCAGCCCAGTTTATGTGTGCGTACTCTCTGCCCCACAAGTTCCTCATCTGATGCAATAACCATTTTACCCGCAGCCGCAGAGAGTGAAAGCACACCGCTGGAACCAAAATGTTTTATATAAGGCAATAAAACAACATCACTTGCACAGAAACATAAACTTTCCTCAGAATCAGAAACGTAGCGATCAAGAACCTTTGCCATCCCCCGTTTTTCCAGTTGCGAAAGTCCCTTTAACAGTTCCCGGTCTTTGGAAATTTTGCCGGCGCACAAAAGAAATAATCGTGAACTGGCATCTGATTTAAGCATGGCACGAACTGTCAAATGCAGGCCTTTTCTCCTGTCACCAATTCCATAGTTAAGCAGGACAAACCGGTCTTGCGGGATCCCCAATGTTTTTCTTGCATCTTTTTGGCTATGGGAAAAGTTCCCATCCCAGGGATCGGGAAGAAAATGGAATTCAGTGCCGGTATATTTTTCTTTTGCAGTGTCAAACAGATATTCGTCCATCAAAAATATATTTTTAAACCAGCGTTGCCGGCAAAGCCTGCGGAAACCAGCGGCTTTTATTATGTTGCCGGGAGGCCATGTTGGATTCGCCAAAAATCTTGGGCGAAAATAAACACCGGATAGACCGCCCTGAAGAGGCTTGGGAGGATAGATGCCAATCGAGGCGCATCTCAGGCAGTGAGAGGCAATATCATCAAGATTATTTATAAAAACCTCTTGAGCACCGCTTTCGTTGAAGCATTTAGCAAGAGCCTTTAATTTGCTTCCTTCATGCAATTTACCGGTCTCATTAAAAACAGATATAACCGAGACCTTATTGATTAATCCTGAAAGCTGTTTTTGAATTAGTTCTTTTGTCTCCGGCCGCCAATCCACTGCCAATGTCAATTTGCAACCGGCAGTTAGCAAATCTTCTGTAACATAACGCAACCAGCTTAAATGGTGGCCTTCCACCCTGGATTCAAAAACCAAAATATGTGGTTGAAAAGATTTGGGCATTAAGTGTAATCCATTACTATCAATTAAGTTGCTTTCTCGTCCCACAGACAAAAGGGTCAGGTGATATTATATAAAACCTGCTTGCCGCTTTTGTGCTCTTCGATCAAACCTTCATGTATCAATTCTATCAGGTGCACATACGTTTCATTTAAGGCAAGAAACTTATCAAATCCGGATAAATCTTTCCCAAAAATATCCATAGAGATCTGAAATGTTGTTTTCGACCCTTTCTTCACGGAATCGAGGGCGAAACCTTTCCTTTCTTTATGGTGCTCTTGCATTTCTTCGATTCTCTTTTTTAAGTTTGGGAAAGGCGCTCCGTGAGAAGGTAAAACCATTGATACCGGCAGATCCTGAATGCTGGTTAAGGAATCCAGGAAACTCCGCAAAGGGCGAAATTCAGGACAAAATAAGTCCGGACTTAAATTCGGTGTAATCTCCGGCAAAACATGATCGCCGGAAAGGAGTATGCCTTCTTTTTCAAAGAAAAAGCATGCGTGATCACGTGTATGCCCGGGGGTCGGGAGTACCTCAAATGCCGTGTCACCAATGAAATATTTCCTGTCATTATCCAAACACTCATCCACCTGAAAAGGAAATATCCCTTTTTTGAAATGGCCAAGCAAACCCACCAAGCCGTCAACGGTTTTTTCAGTAAGCCCTTGCTCTATGTAAAATTTTTTTATTTTTTGAATAGCCAGTCCTTCATTTTTGCGATTTTCTATGATTTGTCTGCCGGTTTCTGACATGTAAATAACAGCTCCCGAGATTTCTTTGATTCTTCCGGCCATACCGCAATGATCTACATGATGATGGGTAATAAATATACTGTCTATATCGTGAACCGATTTGCCGATGGTTTCCAGCGAGTCTTCAAGTTTTGAAAAAGAACCAGACATGTTAAGTCCTGTGTCAAACAGGGCTACTCCTTTGTTATGAACCAGGATGACAACATTGACATGCTTAAGGCGGAAGGGCATGGGTAGGGTGATCATGTAAAAATTCTCAGCAATTTCTCTGATCAATATTTTCAATTCCTTTTTGTCAGTTTGACCCCAAGCCCTCTGTTTTTAACTGTTCTATTTGATATGTGATTTTTTGCAGCGAACGATCCATGTTCGCAAGACCATCTATGGCCTTTTTCTTAACTTGATGTTCGTTACCGATCATTTTCATCATTTCTGATATATCCGTCGTAAAAATCTGGAAACGATCAAACAACATATCATAAAGGGTATTCGAAGCCACATCGACAAGTTTATAGATGTATTGAAATTTGAGGTTTTCCCGGTAGTCACCTAAATGAAAAACAATTGAACGTTCCGTTTCCCGCTTAATCCTTTTTATACTGTCACGTAACGCGAGAATTTCTCCTTCTTCCTGATTTTGAATCGATTTTTTGAATAATTTTTTTATAAATCCGGCAAAATTGTAATAGCCAAGACGTAGAATAGCTTCCGTACGAACCTTTGCAGTATACTGAAGTGAAGATGCAAGAGGTGGCACACGGAGACCTGTCGTTTTTTTTATCGTATCTACGCTAAAGGAGAACTCATAGTCAAAACCGTGTTCCGTTAATTGTACGCCTACGTTTTTCAAGGTTTCTTTATGTCTACTGATAGTATCCTTCACCATTGCGTTGTAAGGTCCGGCAACATTGTTCAAAAGATCGTTTATTTTTTTCTCTTCCTCATGGGCAAAGTGGATCAACCGGAGATTGATCTTCTCTGCCATAAAAAGATCAAGCGCATTTTTGAACTCCTGAAACACTATATAAAGGGTTGCTGATAGTCCCATTTCTTCAAGGTCATCTTTCTTCTCCTGCAAATCGACATGATAATTTCTGACGAATTCCCGAATATCCCTGATAATATCTCCGTAATGTACATCCAGAAAACGATTGATATCTGTTGCAAGTTCTCGCTTTATTTTCTGTGCTGTTCCATCAAGGGTATTCCTGACCATTGATTTTATCTGATCCATTTGTTCTTGTTCATACGTGATCTTTTCAACAACCTCCACTGCGTCATCGGCATTTTTCGAAAGGATATCGCTATTTATTTTCACCCAATCCTGGAGACTGCCCGTCATAACGGCAAACCGCGCCAAGTGATTTTTCAGCAACAGGTTAAAACGGTCACGGGTCAGTTTCTTATAAAAATCTGTTTGAAAACGTTCCCTTTCACAGTCCGAAAATTTCCTCAGCTCGGGTTCCATTTCCCATTGCTCTCTTTTCAACCTGTCTTTCTCCGAAATATCATTTCCAAGCCTTTTGAGAAGATCAAACAGCGCTGAAAAGGTGAAGATTTCGGGATCGGGTTTGATTATTGAGATATCTTCTCTCGTCTTTTCGATAAGGGCTTTAAGATCATCAAGACTCTCATGTTCATTAAAATCACAGTTTATGACGAAAATGATGTTTTCCATAAGGCCCATTTTTTTGATCATAGACAAAAATTTAATGTCTGCCTGGCGTACACCAGTCCTGCTGCTGAGAAGGTATATAATAAGATGAGTTTTGAGAAGGTAGTCCTGAATCATTGCGAGGTGCAGGGGGTTTGGAGAATCACTACCCTGGCAATCTGCAATTTCTATATTATCATTAAGGTTTTGCCTTGCGGGTATCTGCAGTTCCAGATCTCGCAGATAAACGGCAAGAGAGTCATTCCCCACGAAATCCTTGTGTCTGGGAAAGTCCGGGCCTTTAAATTGTCTGGCATTTGTTTCCCATGAAAGCGCTCCCGCAACACGTTCGTATCCTTTTAAGTAAGCAGAAAGCAAAACAGAGTTCATGTCGCGGGTATCTTGAAATATAAGCTGATTGGCACACAGTGAATTCAGCGCTTCCCGCAACTCATTTCGATCCTTTTCGCGCCTTATGTCGAAATGTCCGTTACCGGAAGTATAATCGAGAGATGGGAAAAGAACCATCGCCTGTTCAATATCAGAATTCACATCTTCCCATGTCTTGAAAATAAGATTCGCCTGTAAAATCGAGCCTTTTCTGATTTTTGTTACAATTGAGGTTACGACGCCTGCACCGCGTTTGAGATAATCACCTTCTAAAAGTGCATTGATAAACGTGCTCTTCCCAGACTTTATGGCCCCTACAACTGCCACGCTCAATATATTTTCATTGATTTGTTCTTCAACAGCACGCTCTGCTTTCCTCCAGATATCAAAGGGAAACGTGTTTATCCCGGGCATCGATTTCGCCGTATCAAAAATAGATGATAATTCTCTCTTTATTTGAAGAAGATCACTTTTGGCAGACTCGAAGGTACTCATATATTTTTGCTTATCCTTTTGTAACTACTCAGGTTCAAAGGCACAGAGGCACAAAGCTTATTTGCCTTGCTGTTATTATATTATAACAAAATGCAAAAAATCTCTGTAATCGTTCAAGGGTTCAAGGTTCCATTCTTGTCCCCGGACTGCATTTGGGATGCGTAT
>CAZKDT010000098.1:0-8774 GCA_964551515.1 uncultured Desulfobacteraceae bacterium
GTTTACCTGAGCCTAAATGAGATGGACAGCTTTCGTATTATCGGAAAAATTGTGTGGATATCAAGAGATATAAGATAAGCTGACAACAGGTTCTCAAAAATAGTTGCCTTCCTTCAATTACATTTAATTTCAATCTGTATTATCTCACAGAACTCATTCTATAATTCTGAATCCAAACAAAATGACTTGCAATCCCATGGGGTGTCCCTTACACTAAAAAATCATTCATCAAGAGTGGTATTGCTATTAACACCTAAAAACTGCACACAAATTTTAAAAGGCTTAAATAGAAATTACTATATTAGACTGTTATCATATAGAGCATATGTTTTGTGGTACATCATATTGCTGAGTATTAGAATAGAAGAAATTTTTAAAATTTATGCCCTTCGGGATTGCCTCTTTGACAGTATCTTCTGTGTTGCAGGGCGGTTGCAATAGTTTACTACGGCTGCGCACCCTGCGCCTTGAAGCTGCGGCCAAATAAACAATTGCAGATTTTAGGTAACAAGTTAACCCTGACACCCCGGTCCCTGTGCCGAAGCTATCCCAGTACGATTTGCTGAACCTACAGGGCAGGCTGGTCTGTGTCCAAAAAAAATGCAACTCCGAGACGTAGATTTTATGGTCAATATAAAAAAAGCGGTTGTTCTTTCAAGCGGGGGGATTGACTCCACCACTGTCATGGCCATCGCAAAACATGAGGGGTTTGAAATCCACAGCTTAAGTTTTTTTTACGGCCAGCGCCACGCTTTTGAACTTGAAGCTGCGCGAAAAGTGGCAGACACCCTCGGTGTGACAGATCATCTTGTAATAAATATCGATTTAAATAAAATAGGCGGTTCATCTCTTACCGGTGACATGGAGGTGCCCAAAGTCAGGGATGAAATAGCCATGTCCCGGGAAATACCCGTCACTTATGTTCCTGCAAGAAATACCATCTTTCTTTCCTGCGCTCTGGCGTGGGCCGAGGTTCTGGAATCATCCGACATTTTTATCGGTGTTAACGCCATCGACTACAGCGGGTATCCGGATTGTAGGCCCGAATATATCGACGCATTTGAACGAATGGCCAATCTTGCCACAAAAGCGGGTGTGGAAGGGATAACAAAAATCAAAATAAGGACGCCGCTGATCCGGTTAACCAAAGCTCAGATTATTAAAAAAGGTATGGAATTGGGAATCGACTACTCTGTGACCCATAGCTGTTATGACCCCTCTCCCCAAGGTCTTGCGTGTGGCCGGTGTGACAGCTGTTTTTTAAGAAAAAAAGCGTTTAAAGAAGCGGGGATAGCTGATCCGACAAGATATGTTTAAGCTCTTACTACACCAACATCGATAAAATGTTATCGATGTTGAAATGTCCAATATTCAATTTCCAATGTTCAATACGCAACTGAAAAACACTTGAAAATTGGATATTGAGAATTCGACATTGGATATTATCTGTTTCTCAAAAGGCATTTTTCAAAATTTAAAAATCAACAAGGATTAATATCATGTCAGAAAAAGGTATTGTATTTTTTCCGGAAAGATATATCGAAGCAACACCCAAAGATTACGGGTTAGAGTCCTATGAAGAAGTTTTCTTTACCGCAAAGGACGGCACCCGCCTCCACGGCTGGTTGGTTCACGGACCCGATGAACGGGCGGTATTGCTCTGGTTTCATGGCAATGCCGGAAATATCAGCCATCGCCTGCATAATCTTAAAAAACTGCATGACGCCCTTAAGATCCCTATTTTTATCTTCGACTACCGAGAATACGGGCTGAGCCAGGGTGAAATCTCAAAAGCCGGAACCTTTTCCGATGCCCACGGAGCCTTCCGATATCTGACAAACGAAAAAGGGTTTCAAAAGTCTTCCGTATTGTTATTCGGCCGATCTCTGGGAACCGCTCTGGCAGTGGATATCGCCAGTCAAGAGGAGTGTCTGGGGGTTATTCTTGAAGCTGCTTTTACTTCAACGGACGATATGATGAAGCGATATTTCCCCTTTTTTGCGCCGCAACCAAAGTCAGTGGTCAAATATGACAGTTTGTCATTGATTGACAAAATTAAGTCGCCCGTTCTGTTTATCCACGGACAATTTGATCAAACAATCCCGGTTTCCATGGCCCGGCGTCTGTTCGAAAACGCTCCGGATCCAAAGGAGTTTTATGAGATTCCGGGAGCGGATCATAATGATACCTATCTTGTGGGCGGCCATGAATACTTTGTTAGGTGGCAGACATTTTTAAACAAGTGTCTCCGTGAATAGGGTAAAGATTTTCATGCAAATTTCAGGAAATAATTTTTATTAGTTTTCCCGGCAGTATCGCGTCAGTTAACGCAGCATAACCACCGTCTAAAATACGAATGTTAGTAAATCCTTTTGAAAGAAGATAGAGATAAGTCATGCTGGATCGAAAATTTGCAGGGCAAAAAATGGCGATAAAGCTTTCTTTCGGGATTTCGTCTATCCTGTCAGGAAGTTCGTTGAGTGGTATATTTTTGCAGATAATATTGGAGTAACCCCCAAACTTTATTGAAATAGATTCATACTCTTCTTTAGTACGAACATCCAATAATAGAACATTCTTCTTCTCTAATAAGTTGTCAGGTGATATTTTGTGTTTTCCCGAACCGAAGAATTCCAAAGTCATATTTCGAAGCGCTTGTTCCAATATTATACCTCCATTAATAATAAGTTCATCGAGTCTAAATCAAGACTGTTGTTTGCTAAGATTGCCATGGCTATCAGGTGTCAGGTGTCAGAGGGCATCCAGCACTGAGGGAATGATTCATCATTTACCCCATACACTTCCGTTTCCTCAGCTAACTTCCAGAGACGTTCTCGCTCTGGGATTTTCCTCTCCAATGTTTTCTCCAAGCCATTCAACATGCGAATGCATTCTTTGTAACGACCCCGAACTTCTAAATACACCTTTTCCGTGATGTACCCTTTGAGTTTCGCCATAAACAGATGGTGAATGGTCTCAGCTGCTTCGCCCCTGGCGCGGTTCACGCCTTCGATTGCATTACGAATATGCCGATCATCATTTTTCTCGGCGAGTTGGGTGGGAGCGCTGTTTGAGGAGCGCCTGCCTTGGCTTCCTAACTCGTATTTTTCTTCTTGGGGCCACTTGTGCGTCAAGTCGCAGACATCAATGTGTAACTGACACAACTTTTTATAGACCTCAAGATCCTCCACGTCCATAAAATTTCTATGAGTCAACTCATTTCCTCCTTAACCCTGACACCTGACACCTGACACCTGACACCTGAAACCTGAGATCTACTTCAGCTTGAACTTCTTTTTAAGAAAAAGATTCAGGCATACATCCACAACTTTCGGATCATATAACACTCCTTTCCCTTTTGCTATCTCCTCAAGCGCCTTATCGATTCCACAAGCCGGACGGTAGGGTCGGTGAGATGACATGGCTTCAACAACATCTGCTACGGCCAGGATCCTGGCTTCTTCTAAAATATCTTCGGCGAAAAGTCCGAATGGATATCCTGAACCATCCATTCTTTCATGATGCTGTAATATGGTTTGAGCGATGGGCCATGAAAATTCAATCCCTTTTAATATATCATATCCAATTTGAGGATGGACTTTAATTATGGCAAATTCCGCTTCCGACAATCGTCCGGGTCGGCTGAGGATCGCCGCCGGAACATGTATTTTACCCAAATCATGAATAGATGCCGCCATGCGTATACCTTCGATACGATCCCATGAGAAGCCCATATCCGTGGCTATGGCCCGGCTGAGCTTTGCAACACGGAGCTGATGTCCGGCCGTATGGGGATCCCTTTTTTCAATAGTAAGGGAAATGGCCTGGATAATTCCCCCCATGGCTTTTCGAAATTTTTCAAAACTCTGTTGAAGATCCGCTTGTATTCGTTTAAGCCTGGACACATCCTTAAAATTCTCCACGATGCCGAGCAGTTTTCCATCCGACCCGCGCAAAGGAGTTGCGGTTACAATACAGGAAATCTTGGTACGGTTACGGCGCTGTTTTTCTACTTCATATTCAATACGTTCCGCGCAACAGGAAATCCTAACCATTGGGCATCCCGGGGTGTGGCACAGGGTACCCGGAAAAATCTCATAACATTTTCGGCCCATGATCTCCTGTTCACTAAATCCGGATAAAACCGTAAATGTTTCATTAACTCGAATCACATTGAAATCTTTTTCAATTACAATAACACCATCGGCAACGGTCTGAAATATCTGATTTAGCTCTGCAAGTTCGATTTTAGATGCTTTTTCCGATTGCCTCAGTGCAAGCACCTCTTTTCTAAGATTGCTTACTTCTAATTTCAGTTCTTTTTCCGTGAGTCCTTGAGACATGGCGCCTTCCTTATTTTAGAAAGATGACCGTCCATCATTGAACATGGAACAGACTGAACATTGAACAGACTGAACATCGAACATTGAACTTCCAACGTTGAACATCGAATAATGATGTCGCCCCGCTCCGCAATTTAATTTTATTAATCATTTTTACCCCGCCTGCCCAGTTAAACCAGAAATTTGTTTAACCGGGGTGAAACTTTTTTTCTATTTCACTGGGGCGATGTTGGACGTTCGATGTTCGATGTTCATCTTTTTATTTCTTTCAGTGTAAAACTAATTTATTGCTTACATATCTCTTCCCGGTTTAAAAAAGGCGCCTTTTTAACCAACTCGACAATTTGTGGATCATCACCCAGCCAGTGCTTAATATTTCCCAGAAGACTGGACGCATATGGACTGAGGTTACCGTCGGCCAGAAAATAATTTACCCACAGGCCATCTTTCTGATAGTCAACCAACCCCGCCTCTTCCAGTATTTTAAGATGCTTGGAAATACTGGGCTGTGAAATTCCTATAGCGCTCTTCAGCTCGCAAACACACATCATTTTTTCCTGCAACAGTTTCAAAATTTTTACTCTGTTGGGATCAGAAAGGGCTTTCATGACTTTGACAAATGTTTTCATGGCAACTCCTAATATACTTTAGAAAGGATGTATGGCATGATTCCATATCTGTCAAACATTTTTAATAAAAATTCTTCAGAGGGAAAAAGAGCTGGAAAGAATTTGGTTTTGCACTGAGATAATGATGAAAATTCTTCAAGGGAAAAGCAAAAGCACTTTTCCCTTGAAGAAAGGCAATTTTTATTAATAGGGGTGAAATTCTCGAATTCGATACAAGGGCTTTTTAGTCTCTTTATCGATTTCCATAAAGTATTTATGGTACTCGGTGACTTTAAACAGCCCCATAAACTGATTACAAAGGGGATATCCTGCCTCGATCCAGCCTACGATGCCATCCTTATACCACCATACATTGGTGTAACCGTATTGTGCGAGACGCTCCCCTACGTAAGCCCCACGTTTGTGTGTCCTGCACCACACCACGATTTTGGCGTCTTTATTTTTGATTTTTTTGGGGAACGTGTACATATGACCGGCATGGATATGGTCCGTGCCGGCAATGTGAGCAGCATAAAATTCAGGATGCGTCCGGAGATCAATCAAATAGGCATCTTCCTGTCCGGCCATAACCTTGTCGTATAGTTCTTTGAATTGCTGAACATTTAGCTGACGTTCCGCAGGAAAAACTTTGGTCGCCTTTTCCCAGGCTTTTTTCTCATTTGCTTTAAGCATTTTTGAATCGTCAGAAACAGCTGGACTTTCAGCAACAGCAAGACTTTCAGCAACAGCAAAACGGTTACCAACAGCACAACCGGCCGCCGTCAAAGTAAAAACCATAACAAACGCGAAAATAAACAATTTCTTCATGCTTTTACCTCCTTCTATAGATTTATTTATAATTCTACAAAAGTCACTAACCCTTTAAACACTTATTACCTCCTTCTTGATTGTTGGTTGTAAATTGTCTAAAACTCTATGCCGCAATCCTTGAGACCTGAAATACCTGACTCCACACTGACCGTATCCTCAATTCCGTGGGCTGCAAGATTTATCTGGGCTTCATATGATCGGATACCGGTGTTGCATAACAGAATTATCTTTTTATCCCTGGGCACCTCGTCACATCGCCGTTCCAACTCATCATGAGGAATGCTTTTCCAAATCTCAGGAAATTTCTCTTGAAAAGGGATTGCATCCGCATCCGCCCTGCAGTCGAGGAAAAAGCAGTCTCCATTGTTGCGAGACTTCCAGCACTCAATAAATTCTTCCATTTGCATAGGCTTATACATGCCATCGAGAAAATTTTCAGTGGTATTGCCTAGAGCGTTGACTATGTCCATGGCAGAAGCAAACGGAGGAGAATAGGCAATCTCTAAGTTGCTGACATCCTCTACCTTGGCTTTGTTCATAATAAGCGGGGCAACGGCATTTATTCTCCCGACCATTTCACTTCCTTCGCCGCCCCAGCCCTGGATGCCTAAAACCGTTCGGGTCTTCCTGTCTACAACAAGCTCAAGATATATTATTTCTTTCTCGGGGTAGAAATGAGCCCGGTCGAACTGGGCCACCTGAATACTTACGGCGTCGAACCCTTCTTTTCTTGCCACATCGATGGTAAGCCCTGCGCCGGCCAGCGATTTTTCAAAGATTTTCACAACAAAACTTCCTACGCCTCCCTTGAACCGGGCGTCCCCGCCGGCCAGGTTTGTTCCGATGACACGCCCCTGACGGTTGGCCATAGATTCCAGAGGGATGTAAGCCGCCTTGTCTGTGACAAGATTTTTTATCAGTACACAGTCACCCCCTGAATAAATGTCAGGATCAGAGGTCTGCATTCTTTCGTTCACGATGATATGTCCGCCCGGTCCGGTCTCAATACCCGCCTCTTTTGCAAGGATCGTGTTGGGCACGATACCTACAGACATGATGACCATATCCGCCGGGACGGTACGTTTATTGGTTTTTACGGCCGTTACATATTCGTCTCCCTCAAGGGCCTGGACGATTTCCTCAAAATGGAATTTTACCCCGTCCTTCTCCATGCAGCGCTGGGCCATAAGAGAGATACTATGGCTGACAAAGCCCGGCATGACCTGATCAAAGTATTCGATAACCGTTGTTTCGATTTCCCACATATCGGCCAGTGCCTGGGCCATCTCAAGCCCAATAAACCCTGCTCCGATGATAACGGCCTTCTCCACTTGGCCTTGGGTTATTTTTTTCTTTATGGCAATCGCATCCCTTAAGTTGCTGACATTAAAAACGTTCTTAAGGTTAGTTCCCGGCATATCCAGCTTTCTGGGAACGGAGCCTGTAGCAAGGACTAACTTATCATAGGAAATATCACCTTCTTCGCCACTGCTCTTTTTGATATGTACCGTTTTCTTTGAGCGGTCGATTTTCGTGACTTCGGTGCCTGTCATGGCGACAACACCCTTGTCGTTCAAGAAAAATTTCTCATCCCGGACCATGTGGAAACTGGTGGATCGAAGCTCGGTCTCATCACTCACATCTCCAGCCACATAAAACGGTATGCCGCAACCTCCGTATGATATCAATTCAT
The DNA here is from genome assembly GCA_964551515.1 of uncultured Desulfobacteraceae bacterium. Taxonomy (GTDB): domain Bacteria; phylum Desulfobacterota; class Desulfobacteria; order Desulfobacterales; family UBA11574; genus S5133MH16. Next base: position 7,476 of record CAZKDT010000098.1, read on the forward strand.
CCTTGTCTATTATGGTGACGTTTGCATCCTGCCTGAGCCGCTTGAACCTGCAGGCCGCCTTTGCTCCAAGGGCGACTGCACCCACAATAACTATGTTTTCTGTCATTGGTAATCACCTGTTCTTAAATAGTTAGTTAGTTTCCATCCAGAAATGGCCCTTTTCCGCAATCTCTGCGCCTGCCCTGTGAAATGCTTGCCCAATGAAATGCGGAGCCTATTTCATCGGGGCGGAGCCTATTTCTCTGGGGTCAATCTGCGGAATCACTTGTGCGGCGTACTACGTGTACGCCTCCGCGTAATTCATTGATTCTCTTGATCTTGAACAAAAATCCTCATTTATTGATAGACACTAGTTAAAAATAGTCACACCTCATACCCGAGGTTTTACAAGTTATACGCTTTGCCCGGTGCACTGAGGGCTAAGAATTTGCCTTTTCACCTGACTGTAAAACGAATCTCCTGGTTGTGCTCGCAAGGCGTAACCTCATAAAGCTTTTATTAGCGAACAGTTTTGTAAGCACTATCGAAATAAAAAGTCAACAGTCAAAATTTGCCTTATCACCGAAAAACAAGAGGATTCATGAACCGGATATTTCTATCACCGGTTATTCCGTTTTGAGTCTCTAAAGTAAATGCATTCGATTTCGGTGCAGCGTAACGACGGCGTGTTTCTCTTGGAAACCGACTGACTGTTTGAAGGGCTTTAGCGCGCTTTCGCCTGAGCCGAATGAAATTATAACTAAAAAAATCAGTTGGATAATTTAGCGACGAATTGTTCTTAACACCTCCGGCGAAGCTCGGGCTTACGGGTGCTTAAGCACAAGTTTCAGTGGGTTGGAAAGAGAAACACGCCGTCGTGGAGCGTTCTCCTTGTATTGGGATTCAAATGCGTTTGCCCTGTTCGAATTTCATGTTGCAATTGATATGCTAAGCAATTATATTTAGAGTAATATTTTTTTACGATCATTTAGTTTCTTAGTTGTAAATTTTGTGAATTTTATGACAAAAAAATGCTTGGCCAATTAAGTATGAAATGCCTAAAGTGAGCTAAAGTTAAGGAATACTAACAATTTGTATAAAAGCCGGAGCGCAGCGACTCCTTAACTTTAGATCACTTCAAACTTTAGATCACTTTTAACTTTTCCGGTTTGTCTGGTTTAAGGTATAAATAGTGCCTGAACGAAAACTGTCTTTTCCGCCAATATCTGCGTCAGACTCAAATTTTAATCCTCGAAATACTACCAGTATTCCTGTGGTTAAAATTTTCGTCTTCCCCTCCGGGGCGTAGGCCCTACCCTC
>CAZKDT010000099.1:0-8768 GCA_964551515.1 uncultured Desulfobacteraceae bacterium
CGGGCGCTGGCAGATGTTTTGCCGGAGATCGAGGTCTTTGAAAATGATCCGTTCCAATTTGCCCCAGAGGATGAATCCGATCTATACAGGGAATGTATGCTGGCCGCGTACGGCAAAAATATTTCTTCGCTGGAATCGATAAAAAAAGTGAAACGCAAAGTGCGCGTGGTGGAGCTGCCGGTTGGCGCCACCGAAGACAGGGTCGTAGGGACCCTGGATCTGGAGCAGGCCCTTAAAAAAGGTGAAAAACAGATTGAACCGGGTATTCTCGCAGCAGCCCACAGGGGGATCCTCTATGTGGATGAAGTAAACCTTTTAGATGATCACGTGGTGGATGTGCTGTTAGATTCTGCGGCCATGGGAGTCAACACCATTGAACGGGAGGGGGTCTCATTTTCTCATCCCGCACGCTTTACACTGGTGGGAACCATGAATCCTGAAGAAGGAGAGCTGCGGCCCCAGCTCCTGGACCGGTTCGGGCTGTGCGTATTGATCGAAGGAGCCAGGGAACCCGAAGACCGGGTGGCTATTATGGAGAGGCGGGCAGCCTTTGATGAAGGCCCTGCTCTCTTTTGCAAAGAGTGGGAAACCGCTTCAAAAGAACTGACCAAAAAGATTGAGCAGGCCATTGCGCTCTATCCAAAGGTAACCATTGAACGCCGGCTTTTATTTGAAATTACTTCTTTTTGCCTTGACGTGGGTGTTGACGGTCATCGGGGAGACATCATCATGCTGAAAACAGCCAAGACACTTGCCGCCTGGCATGGCCGAAGCGAAGTAGTTTCCGCAGACATCGAGCTTGCCGCGGAACTGGTCCTGCCGCACAGGGTGCGGCGTCAGCCGCTACAGGAGATTGGAGAAAATGTGAAAGATTTGCGGGGAACAAAATGATCCGAATAGAAAATTTGAAAAAATCATACAAAAACATTCATGCTTTAAAAGGGGTTAGCTTCAGAGTTCCTCCGGGTGAACTATTTGCATATCTTGGTCCTAACGGGGCCGGCAAAACAACAACCATCCGGATTTTAAGCGGACTTTCCAGACGCTCTGGAGGCGATGCCTGGCTGGGCGGTTTTCATATTGAAAAAGAAAGCCTCAAGGCCAAAAAAAATTTCGGTATGGTCATGCAGTCGATTAATCTGGACCAGGAACTCACGATTTTTGAAAACCTGGATATTCACGGCCGGCTTTTTAATATGTCTTCTGCTAAACGGAGAGAAAAAATAGACGAACTCCTGGCCTATGTAGACCTTATTGACCGTAAAAAGAGTCTTGTAAAACAGCTTTCCGGAGGTATGAAGCGGCGCTTGATGATTGCAAGAGCGATGGTTCATTCCCCACGGATTCTTTTTTTAGATGAGCCTACAGTAGGATTGGATGCCGAAATCCGCAGGCGAATCTGGGGATTGATAAAAAAAATTCAAAATAGAGGTACCACCATCCTTTTAACGACCCATTATATTGAAGAGGCGGAATTTTTAGCAGATAGGGTCGCTTTCCTTGACGAGGGAAAAATTGTTGTCATTGACACACCGCAAAAGCTGATGGATCAGACCGGAGACTGGGCCATCGACCGGATGGATGGTGATAAAATAAAGACTGTCTATTTTAAAACCAGACAGGAGGCTGATGCCTTTATTACCAGGCAGCAGGAAAGCTATACCCTGCGCCGGGTGAATCTGGAAGATTCCTTTTTATCTTTTACCGGAAAGAAGGTCTTATGCTAAACGGTTTAACAGCAGTCTATTTACGTGAAATGCTGATTTTAAAACGCCGGATCAATCGACAGATACTGAGCATGTCGGTTTCGCCCCTGCTTTATCTAATCGCTTTTGGATACGCCATGGGAGATGGGGCAAGGTTTGACGGGCATACATATATCGAATTTTTGATTCCGGGCCTTGTGGCCATGAGCAGCATGACCCAGGCCTTTGCCATTTCCACCGATATTAATGTGGCGCGCTTTTACTGGCATATCTTCGAAGAATTCCAGGCCGCGCCCATCAGCAACGCCGCCTATGTGGCCGGCGAGGTTCTGGCAGGCATGACCAGAGCATTTATTGCGGTTGTCGTGATTTTGAGTATCGGCCTGTTTTTCAAGGTGACTCTTGATTACTGCAATCCGCTGTTCTGGCTGGCCATAGGGCTGAACAGCTTTTTATTCGCGTCCCTGGCCGTGGGCCTGGCCATGCTGGTTAAATCCCACGCGGACCAGAGCCTTCTGACCAACTTTGTGATTACGCCGATGGCCTTTTTAGGAGGGACTTTTTTTCCTGTGGACCGTCTGCCCGTGTGGGCCGCAAAGATCATTTTCCTGCTGCCGCTTACCCATGCGTCAAAAGCGATCCGGCAGACGGCCTTTGGCTCATTGCCCGGCTGTTTTCCTTATTTACTGCTGGCTGCGATCGGTCTGATATTTTTTGTTATCGCTTTAAAATGCGTTAACCAGGCAAGGGATTGAGAGCTGATAAGAAAAGGAGGTGATAAACAGGGTAGTATAAAAAAATATCATTATATCAAAAAAGATGCCGGCGCCGTTAAGCGCTTAATAGGGAATCCCGTGAAAAACGGGAGCGGTTCCGCCGCTGTAACCCTTACCCTTTGCTGTTAAATGCAAGGGAACTCTTTTGGCAATTTTGCGTCACTGTTTCGAGGCAATCGAAACGGGAAGGCCGCCAAAAGACAGGGGAAGCCAGAAAACCTGCCGGTATCCTGAAATCGTTAATAGTCGGCGAGTAACCGGTTGCGATTTGTTAAAATTAAAGTGCCGTTTTTGCTTTTGGAAAATTTGTTAATGGGTGATTTTGTAGTCCCGTCCTTTTGACAGTGGCGCTGTTGCAAGTGGTTTCAGCGCCGTCATTCGTTATGAATGTAAAACAATAATAAAAAAAGGATGAAGACGAAGATGAAATTGAAAATAAAATTATTGATTGTGGCGCTTATGCTTGTTTGTATTCTGGCTGTTTTTCAGTCGGCTATGGCTGAAGAAGAACAGGAAAAAGATGAAACCTATAAAATGGATGAGATCGTTGTTACTGCGACACGTTCGGAGATAAAAAAAGAAGAGGTTCCGGCCGTGATCGAAGTTATCGATACATTGGATCTTGAGACTACGGTGGACAGAAATCTTGTCAGGGTATTAAAAAAGAACAGCAGTGTTGATGTAATTGACTATCCGGGTGTACTGTCCGGAATCAGCATCCGCGGGTTTCGCCCGGAATTTTCAGGAATCACCAAACATAGCCTGGTGTTAATCGACGGCCGGCCGGCCGGAGCCACAAATCTTGCCACGATTTTAAAAGATAATGTGGAGAGGATCGAGATTTTAAAGGGCCCTGCTTCGGCCATTTACGGCGCTGAAGCTATGGGAGGCGTTGTGAATATCATCACGAAAAAATCAAAAGGCAAGATTAAAACATCTTTTACAGTAGGCGGCGGCAGTTTCGACACCCATTATGAAAGCATTACCTCAGGAGGCAGAGTTGCCGATCGCCTCGATTTTGACGCTTCTGTCAGCAATAAAAACCAGAACGATAATTTTAAAATGGGCAATGGTGACGAGAGGGAGAATACGAGATACAAAGAAAGATACGGCAATTTGCGACTGGGGTCATCATTTACAGACAACTGGCGTATCGATGTCAAGGGCGACTGGTATGCGGGCAGGGATATCATGACACCCGGCGCAATATATGACGAAGATAAAAAACCGTCTGAAAAGGATATCGACCGTTATGGCGGAGATATCTCTTTAAAAGGAAAAATCGGCAATCATGATCCTATGATTACTTTATATGCTTCCCATGAGGATACGGAATATACCAAAAGATATGAGGGGGAAACTCATTATAAAAGCTCCGAAAGCGAAACCGAGTGGTGGGGAGCACAGATTCAGGATAGCTATCATTTTCTTGACCATGATATTACCATAGGCGGAGATTACCAGGATATTGATGTTGAATCCAGGAGCTACAAGAACGACGGCACCCGCAAGGCACCCTACCGACCGGATAGTGAGCGTGAAAATATGGGTATTTTTGCAGATGTTTTTTTAAGGCTTTTTAATGAACGCCTGATATTTAATACAGGTGTCAGGTATGACTGGTTTGAACTGACCACAAAAACGACACCTTATAAGACAGATTTTAATCCTGACTCTGAGACCTTTTCCCGCACAAATCCACGGGCCGGTTTGAAATATTTTTTTACAGATGATCGTATTTTTCAGTTCCACACTACTATAGGAACTGCCTTTGTGCCGCCCGATGCATACGAGATGGCCGGTTATTCCGAGCGGATAGTCAGTGGGAGAACAATGATTACCAAGGGCAATTCCAGCCTTGATCCTGAAAAGAGCCTTACCTGGGATGCAGGACTTTCCTTCAAAATGAATAAATGGGGTCTGTTCGCTGATGTTACATATTTTCATACCGACGTGGATGACCAGATTTCAAAAGTAAAAATCAGCGATACAGTAACCACTTACCAAAATTCCGATGAGGCTGAAATGCACGGGCTGGAATTCGAGTTGTCGGTGGATGCCGGGCAGATCATGAACTGGGGTCGGACAGTTGAGTTTTTTGCCAATGGAACGCGTCTTTTCAGCGCAGTCGAAAAACCCTCGGAGGAAAGGGACAGGGATATCCACAATGTCGCCCATTGGAAGCTCAATACCGGCATCCGCTATGATGACAGTATGTTTTTTGGAAAAATTCTTGTCCGGTATATGGGAGAAAGAAAAGATTATGACTGGTACACAGTTGGATATCCGGTTATTACCTATGATGATTTTACGGTCTGCGACCTGGATGTCGGTATGAGATTTATGGATCATCATCAGATAAAACTGGCTGTCGAAAACATTTTTGATCAACACTATTATGAAAAGCCAGAATATCCGCTTTCCGGGCTGGCAATTTTTGCTGAATATACATTCAAATTTTAAACTATGAATAAATCTATGGGTCAGGCAGATTATCAGCCTGCCCCAATGTCTTGCGATTCAGGCAAAAAAATAAAGGGTTAATGTCTTGAAAATCGTTTTTGTTCACAGTCTCATGTTTAATCATCGCACCTGGCAAAATGTCGCAGCGCGGCTTGAGACAGACGGCATTGAACTGCTGTTTGCTCAGCAGCAGCAACCGGAAAAAGCTCTGGCCGTGCTTTATACCGGTTCCGTGGGTATTTTTATCGGCGAGCTTTCTTCCGGGTTCCCTTTTTATAAGGAGCTTATTGCCGCAGCCCGAAATGCGGCTCATCGTCTGGGTCTGAGCCAGGAAATGGAGCAAGGGTTTTCCACTTTTCACGGAGAGGCCTGCCTTCAGTTCCAGCGTTATATTGAAAAAGTTTCTAAGGAAAATTTTTATAACGGAATCAAATACCTGGTTGCCGCCACAGGTAAAAAAACGGATTACAGCAGCATCAAACCGGTGCAAACCTGCGGTCTTTATCATCCAGCGGCAACGGGATATTTTAATGATGCTGAGGCATATCTCAAATGGCGGAGGGAATCCCTTCCTGATAACAGGAAACGAAATATCATCGGGGTTTTATGCTACTACAGCGAGATAATGGAGCAGGATTGCGCGGAAATAGACGCCTTGATTTATGCACTGGAAGGCAGCGGCCTGTTTCCCATATGTGCTTTTTGTGAAGGAATATATGGCAGGCATCTGCCGGTTGAAAAACGTCTGCCATGGCTCCGTTTCTTTCAAAACAACGAAGCTCGGCCCGAGGTTCTGCTCAGCCTTCTTGGCGGCAGGTTTTTATCACGGGTGGAAGATATTGCAGTGCTGAAAAAACTGGATATTCCGATTTTTCAGCTCATCAAAAATCATCATCAGACTCCAAAAGAATGGCTTGCCGATCCTGAGGGAATTAATCCCGTCAGCATGGTATACAGTCTGGCACAACCGGAAACAGCCGGATTGATTGAGCCGACCTTAATTGCCTGTACAAAAGCATCTGACAGTAAACAAAACCGGTTCCGCCAATTTGTCCCTGTGGCGGATCGTATCAAAGCCCTGTGCCGTCGGTTAAAACGCCGGCAGCGATTGAGGCAATTGCCGAATGCTGAAAAGAAAATAACTGTTATATTGCATAATAATCCCTGCAAGGGGGTGGAAGCAACAGTGGGTATGGCAGTTGGGCTTGATGTTTTTGCCAGCCTTGCCCGGGTGCTTTTTGCCATGGACCAGGCAGGATATGATATTGGATCTGCCAATGAAATTATCCAAAATAAAGGGGGCCGGGGGATTCTCGATCTTATTTTTGAGCGCAAGGCCATGTCCGAGTTTCGCTGGACTACTGTTGATGAAATCGTAAAAAAGGGGGGAGCCCTTTATTTCATGGGAAAACAGGAATATGAGGATTATTTTTCATCCTTGCCTGACCGGGTTAAAAAACGGCTCAAAGATGACTGGGGCGCTTTCCCTGGTCAGGGCATGGTATATGAAAAAGAGGGAGAGCAATTTCTGGTTATTACGGGCCTTGAATTTGGAAATATCAAGATTATGCTTCAGCCCAAACGGGGGTGCTACGGGGCAAAGTGCAACGGCGAGGTGTGCCGCATCCTGCATGACCCTGAGCTTTCTCCGCCACACCACTGGCTGGCAACCTACAAATATATCCGGGACACCTCGGATGCGGTTATCCATTTCGGCACTGAGGGAGCCCTGGAATTTTTGCCCGGCAAAAAGGCCGCCCTTTCCCGCGAGTGTTTTCCGGAGATCTCCATTGGTGATCTCCCTAATTTTTATCCCTATATTATGGATGTTCCGGGTGAAGGGCTGGTAGCCAAGCGTCGGGGCAGAGCCGTAATTATCGATCATCTGACACCGGTATATTCTCCTGCGGAACCGGATCAGGATGTTTTTCAATTGCAAACGCTTCTCGAAGAATATCTAAAGGCCTTTGATCTGCATGAGACAGGACGCCTGTCACAAATTACGGACAGGATGAAACCTTTGATGGAAAAGCTGGAATTTATTCCCAAAGGCGAAGTAATTGAAGATTTTCATGCCAATGCCCAACAGATTGCCCGTCGAATTGAGTTAAGCAGACGTTCTTTGTCCCGGGAGGGGATGCATATTTTCGGAGTTTCCCCGGACACCATGGAAACAGCGAGGATGATTGCATCTATATGGTGGAACAAAAGAACGCTTCTTCCGGATCCCGAAAAAATAGTGGGGGCGTGTTTTGAGGATGCCGTAAACCTGGTCAGTTTTATATTGGCAGATAATTTTGACGGTCAGCCGGAAGCAGCCACCATCTCTCCCAAAGACAGAGACTATTTAAAAGCATGGTGCCTGGAGACAGCCGCAAATATCAAAAAAAGCAATCTGGAAATCAAGCAGCTTCTTCATGCCATGGATGGCGGATATATTGAGCCCGGCCTTGGAGGCTCTTTGACACTTGGGAAAATGGAGACTTTGCCCACAGGGCGTAATTTTTTTGCCCAGGATATTACGGGACTTCCCACAAAAGAGGCCTGGGATATCGGAAAAATTCTGGCGGATAAGTTGATCAACAGATTTTTACAGGAAGAGAAACGGTTTCCGGAAAGAGTTGGGATCAGCCTCTGGAGTACCGATGCCTTTAAATCGGACGGCGAGGTTTTTTCGCAGATTCTTTGCCTTTTGGGAGTTGAGCCAATCCGTGACCAGCGGGGACGGATCAATGGTATCAAGGCTATTGCTTTGCCTGAGCTTATTATAAAAACATCCGACGGCAAAAAGATTCCCCGTCCCAGAGTGGATATAACCGTACAGACCAGCGGTATCCTTAGAGACATGGTCCCACATTTTTGCCAATGGATTGATGAGGCTGTAGTCATGGTCAGCCGTCTTGATGAGCCTGAAGAGAAAAATTTTATACTTAAGCACACCAGAAACCAGATGGCCGAATTACAGAAGGAACTTGATGAAACATTAACTGAATCGGCTCTTTTCAGGATGGCCTCTTTTCGGGTTTTTTCTTCAGCTCCCGGAACTTATGGTCTGGGCGTTGGTTTGGCACTGGACGCATCTGCCTGGAATGATGATAAAGATCTGGCCGAGGCCTATGTTAATTGGGGCGGTCATGCTTACGGCGGCCCCGAAAAACAGGGAGAACAGGCTGTTAATGGTAAAAAGGCTTATCAACTGCTCGCCGGGCAATTAGCTCAACTCGATATATCTTATATGAAACAGAGTTCACCTGAATATGATCTGCTGAATTGTGGCGGCTATGCCGTGTTCCAGGGAGGCATGGCTGCTGCGGCCCGTGGCATCAGCGGTAAACAACCGAAAATCTACTGGGGCGACAGTAACCGTGCTGATGACCTGGATGTCAGGGATATTAAAGATGATATTGAGCGTGCAGCCCATACCGGACTTTTGAGCAGCCGCTGGATCGATAAAATGAAAGACCATGGTTTTCAGGGCGCCCAAGAGGTCTCAGGCAAGGTCAACAACCTGTTCAAGTGGAGCGCTACAAGTCGGCAGGTGGACAAGATGCTTTTTGATAAGGTGGCAAAAACCTATATTCTAAACAGCGAAAACCTGAAATGGCTGCAAGAGACAAACCCTTATGCCCTGGAGGAGATCACCCGCCGGATGCTGGAAGCGGAATCCCGCAGTCTATGGAAAGCAGATCCCGAACTCTTAAACGAGGTGCGTGACGCAGCTCTTTTGGTGGAGGGGGATATGGAGGAGTCTATGGGCGACGTTACAGACGAATTTCAGGGTAATAAGGTTGAGGTTTTGACTGCTGCGGATGTAAAAAAATGG
>CAZKDT010000100.1:0-8756 GCA_964551515.1 uncultured Desulfobacteraceae bacterium
CTGAAGCTGTCTATTTGCTTTTAAATGATTCATTTTGGGATCACCATCAATACAAATTCTAATGCTCCTGATAAAACTTGGAATGGTATCTTTCTCTAACCCGTTCGCCCCCAATCGGTCTACTAACATTTTCTTAAATTTACTTATAGAATTCATCTCCACCAACCTTTTAGAAAGTGTAGCCCAAACGAAAAGTCATTCTAATATTCGTATCAGCCAAGTTATTTTTTATGTTGAAAACTGGTTCCTCAAAAGAATAGGATCATTCCCCTTATTTAAATAAAATAGAGCAAGTTGGATTGGGAAGAAACTTTACAACAACCAATGGAAAGAAATTGAGGAATATTTCCGGAAGGAAAATATCTCTTATATATGATAAGAAACCTTCAAAAATACGATATTTTTAATAAAAATATGATTTTATTAAGATCTGTCAACAACTATTACCGATGAAATGAAAATAGTTAGTGTCTATCCAAGAATTAAACAGTTATGCTGTTCAGTTGTTAAACAGCTTGACGGTTGGATGACAATATAAATTTTAAACTCTAACTTCAATTCTACGCTGTTTTATCCAGCAACTGGTAACCGGTAACGAGCAGCCAGCACCCAATCTTGCTGAACTCATAAAAAGTCCTACTTAATTGGCATAATTATTGCTGCATTATAAAGTAATTGATTATTGTACTGACAGGCCTCAAACGGACAGGAGGTTTACAATGATTAAATAGCTCTCTTAACAGATCTTGCTTCATCATGCGACACCCGAATATCATGTCTTAAGATACTGTTCCCTGAAACCGAGCACTCATTTTTAGATATCAGGACCATAAAATAATTTTCTATAAATTCAACGTTAAATATTCCAGTCGAAAGGAGGGAACCATGAAAAAACAAATATTGAATTATGTAACATTGCTTAAGGTTACCGATGCCATCTCTTCGACCAGGGATCCGGAAGAAATTATTCTGGTGACGGTGGAAAGTGTCAAAAGAGCTTTGGATGTCATGGGCTGCGCAATGTTTATGGTTAATCGAAAGACCAATGAACTGAAGCTGGCCGCCGCATTCGGTCTGAGTGATGAATACCTGAATAAAGGCCCTGTGAGCGCTTTGCGCTCCATTGCTTCGTCCCTGGAAGATGGACCTGTGGCCATTTATGATGTCACTGACGATCCCAGGCTTCAGTACCCCGAAGCAGCGAAAAAAGAGGGCATCGCTTCAATACTGTCTGTTCCGATCACGAGTCTGGGTAATATTATCGGTGCTTTGAGAGTTTACACGGATAAACCTTGGGAATTTACTTTGGAGGATGTGAATTTTATTCAGGCTATGGCTCAGGTTGCCGGGATGGCCATTGACATGTGCCGGCTTAACCGGGGATTAAAAAGCAGCATTGAAATTTTAAAGACCATGCGGGACCCCCGGGAGCTTAAATCCAAAAGAAGAACTCCATATGAAGGTGTCCCGGTGAGTGTTGTTCCGTAAAAGTGGTTTACAGGAATGTGAATAACATAAACAAATTCATTCTTTTCTTTCACCGGGGAACCTTTGGGCCTGGAACATTTCTCAGGAAAAAGAAATGAGATCTACTGTTGACCCATGACGGAGAAAAAAGCATATAATACGGGAACCTGTATAATACGAAAAGATTCAAGGCTTAAAAAATATGACAGAAAAATCAGTTAACAGATATGGGAGATACAGGGGGTGTCGATAAGGGTCAAAAGTAGATTTGACCCTTTTCTTTTCTCAAAGCTTGCTAAACTTAATATGTTAAGGATGACACCATTTATTTCTCATCCTGAGTTACAACATCAAGTTGTGCATTGCAATGGGTTATTGCCTGGCCCGCTTCACTTAGGGCTTTTTGGGGAGTATTGTTTGTTTCGCTCAGGTAAGCCAGAATTACATATTTTAATCGGTCATGCTGAACTTCTTTCAAAAGGTTTTTGGATGCCTCGTTGGACAGATGCCCGGTTCTGCCCTTAATTCTGACACCTGACACCTAAAAAAAACTTCGGAGCCACGGTTTGTCAATATAAACGATTTGTCTCCGATCCGGGTATCAGGAGTGTCGGCCGGTCTACCATAGATTTGTATCAGGGAAATCCAAATTATCGACAAAATACCGGTTAAAGTCAAGATGAGTGGACAGCTCAACATGTTCTATGGATTTAGACAGTTCATTGGCCTTTTGCCAGTGAGGCCTGGATAAAAGGATCATCACAGCGCCCTTGCTGGCAGCGTTGCCAAGTGACTTGATTTTGTCCGGAGCAACTTTGGGAAGCAGGCCGATTCGCATGGCACTGAATGGGTTAACAAAATTACCCAGCGCACCCGCCAGATAAACCTGATCAAGATCCTGAATCCCGATACCCATTTTATCCATAAGCGTCTGGATACCGGCCGCCACAGCACCCTTTGCCAGCTGAAGTTCGCGTACGTCTTTCTGGGTCAGATATATCCGCTGGTTGCCCGATGTTTCCTTTCTATACGCCACAACAAAGTCTTGCACCCCTGATTTGGTGACGACCCTAGGACTCAGATAATCATCAGCGTTTTCCCGTGGCTGCAAAATCAATCCTTGGGAATCGATAATTCCGTGATGCAGAAGCACGGCCACCAGGTCTACCAGTCCGCTTCCGCAAATCCCTTTTGGTAAAATGTTACTGATCACCTGATAGCGAAGCCCCTTTTCATCAAAACTGACGCCTTCAATAGCACCGCTTTTGGCGATCATTCCCCGGGAAATTTGCGCACCTTCCAAAGCCGGACCGGCCGCTGCTGAGCAGGTCAATAGTTTTTGCCGGTTGCCTAAGAAAATTTCTCCATTGGTGCCAAGGTCAAGACCGAGAATAATTTTATCATCCTGTTCTGCAGCCGAGGATACGAGGATGGTGCTGATCATATCGCCGCCGATATAGCCCGATTTGCTCGGCATTACATACAACCTGGCTTCCGGATGCAGTCTTAGGCCGGCATCTTTTGCACTGAGAATCAATCCGTCGGTTAAAACAGGAGAAAAGGGCGCACCTGCAATGCCCAGGGGATCCAGGTTAAGAAAAATGTGCTGCATGGTGGTATTTCCAGCGGCAACGGCAATAAAAATATCGTCCGTGGAAAGTCCTTCCACTTCTAAAAGGCGCCGGGTAATCGAATTCAAATCCTTAACGATAAGGTCGGTAAGCTTGAAAAGCCCCTTTGGATTATCGTTAATGTACTGCAAACGGCTAATAACATTTGATCCGTATTTGCTTTGGCTGTTGAGCCTGGAGATCGCTGCCACCTCGCTCCCGTTCAGTAGATTGACGAGTTTTCCCACCAACGTGCTGGTTCCCAGATCAAAAACAAGTCCGAAAACCCGTCCGGCTTGTTTCCGATTTTGCCATGCCATCAAATAGTTTTCGTGAAGTACAGCCGTTCCGTGGTTCTCCGTTTTTTTTAACATTTGGGGCAAAAAACGAAGACAGTGAAGGGATGCTTTCAGGCCGCTGTATTCCGAGCCCATGCCGGCTTTGACGCGATCCAGATCGGACAATCCTTCATGGCAGGATTCGGGCGGCAGGTCGACCGGTCGTTTGTTTATAAGGGGATCGATATCAACCGTGGGTCTGTGGCCGGTTTTAAGTATTTGGTGAAGGATCGGCTCATCATCCGATTCCCCGGTATGAATGACAAGGTCCTTTCTGATTTTGACCCTACAGGCAAGACGAACACCGTTTTTCAGCTCCTCCGGATCGAGAAGCTCTTTTTCTTCTGAAACAGGGGGTCTTACCGAAGAAATGACTCGTATTTTACATTTTCCGCATTTGCCCATCCCTCCGCAATCACTTTCCAGCTCCACGTCGGTCTTTTTCAGGGCCTCCCATATGGTGGTTCCTTTACGCAGTTTGAGCCACAGATCATCGGGAAGCACATTTAACATGACATATTTACTTTTTTGCTTTTTCTGAGGCAAAAATCCCGTAGAACTGCGTCTTTTTTTTGAGGGTTTTTTCTTTTTTTTCGGCTTTTTCATGTGTTCTGATCTTTCCCGGAATCCGGTCGGGGGAACTTTGATTAATCTTATGCAATACCCGAGTGTATCAAATGAATGAGTCTTTTTTCCAAATGCGTATAATCGGCGTCTATTATCTCTAAAGACAGATTTAAAAATCCGGCCAGTTCATTGGCTTCGGCCTCTAAATCCGGATCAGAGGGTTGTCTCACATATATCACTTTTTTATAGTGCTTGAAAAAAGATTTTCGGATTTCATTATCATAAAGCTCCAGAGGGTCAAGACAGTAATCCTTGAAGTTGACAATAAGCTCTCTTTCTAAAAAATAGGTGCCGGCTGTTTTTGCCATGATCTGGTCATATCTATCGCTCCCGAGAAACATTTCATAACAATGAAGTCCGGGAACCTTATCTGCGCAATTTTGGGTGCATATCTCTTCAATACCTGGGAAACAGTATCCATATAACAATAAGGGCCGTTCATTTTGTTTCCGGGCGGTAACTATTTCTCTGAGCAGGTTTTTTTTCAAGGTCCGTGGATATAGGTGCAATTTAGACGGCAAAAAGGTTATACGCAACTGCGGATATTTTTCCTCAAGGCGGAGAAATTTAAGGGCAGGCCTGAAAACCCCGCAAGCGATAAGGCGTATTATTGAGCAAATTTTGGCTCCCTTTATACCCCGTGATCCATGTGAGACCATCATGTTTTGATGTGTGTAATTCACTGATGTTGGTTAACAGCTGTCATTTATTACTTTCCATCGGAATTCGAAGGTCTGGTTTCGGGTTTCAGGTGTCAGGAGGACGAACGTAAGAGCTGACACCTGAACACTGACACCTGAAACCTGGATTGCTTGAGCTAAATCACCAACAATCTTGATTTACACCCTGTTTTGATCGTCTCCTAAAAATTCAAAAAAACGACTTTTTCACTAGGGCTTTAAGTGTTAAATATTTTGTATTTCCGGAAAACGAACTTTTATCTCAGAAATAAGCTCAGGGTCTAAAAGCCCATCCATATTTTCTTTTAAAATTTTTTCAACCCGTTCTTTTGCACGGCTCAACATGTTGGGACGGCCCCTTTCTTCCCAGATGTCGAAATTGCAGCGCACGGCAAGATCGGGGTAGAAAAATTCTTTCATCATATGTTCGACGGTGTGGTCTGCCATAACATAATTCCCCTCAGGGCCGACTTCTTCAATGACGCCGGAACCAAGCGTTTCCTTGCTCACCCGGATACCGGATAAAATTCTGTAAATCATACCGATAATTTCATTATCAATAACATACTGTTCGTAAGAAATAGAATTGCCCGAATCCAGCATGCCTGCCGCCAGATGAATGAGATCCGCTCCGCTTATGGCCACCATCAAGTTGGAAAAACTCTTTTCACACCCGGCCTGAATATCGGGCCTCTTGGCCTCGGTAACTCCGGCCGAGGCGTAAATGGGCAAATTATAAAGTTTTGCCAGTTGAACCGAAGCAGAGTTCATCAAAGCCATTTCCAATGAACCCATGGTGTATTCCATTTTCCGTAAATCCATTGTTGAGGGCACCGCTCCATAGAACACCCTGGCGCCCGGGGAAAATACCTGAGACATGGCAACGCCGGCCAAAGCTTCGGCATGCATTTGCGAAAGGGTGCCGGCCAGGGTTGCCGGGGCAGTGGCGCCGGAAATGGGCGCCGGTGCGCAGGTGACAGGGATGCCGTTTTTGCAGCAAAACTCGAGAATATCTAAGGTGTCATACCCAAAGGTAAGGGGGCTTATGGGATTGGTTATCACGGAGACAAAGGGCTTTTGTCTGAATTTTTCTTTTCCTCCCGCTACAAAGCTGGCAAGTTCCCACATCTGTTTTACGCCTTCCAAATTATCACAGCCGCCCATTACATGTTTGGTGGTGTGGTTCAGGGCATAATAAAAATCATTCAAATGATAGTATTGTGTTTCTATATCGTGAGCCTGGCAGGATATAATATATAAGCGAATATTATCGAGATGGTGCACCAGGGCAGCGGTGTTGGCCACATCTCTGAGGATGGTGACCCGGTAGCCCCCCGTCCCCATATCAAGGATGCGAAACACCCTGCCCCCGTTGGAAAAATTGACCTGACTTGCTCCCATATGAACATCGTTGAGACCGTCGCGGGAATAGAGAACAAATCGGGAGGGAGCCTGTGCCAATATATCATTCAGCCAGGTAGTTTCAAAGCGAGCGATTTGAGCAGTGTGATCAATCTGAACACCCGCTTTTTCCAACAATTCCAGACAAACTTTGCAATGGATTTTAATCCCGACGCGTTCCAAAATCCGTCGTCCCGCATGGTCTATCTGTTTTATATCTTCCGGTGAAAACAGACTGCTTAAGGGAAATTTCTTTTCCATGATGAATTCAACTCTCCGATGCTAATGATTTGCAAAGAAATACCATACATACCATAAATTAAAATCAGAGATTTTGAAGAATCTCATTAATATTCTTGAGCACTTCATCCGGTTTTGGAACCACCTGATGTTCGGACAGGATTCGTTTTGCCTCTACATTACAGCGCATATAAAAATCCATAGCCCCGGCACTTTTCCAGGAATCATAGCGGGAACGATCCAGAATTTTGGGAAGAAACAAAGATTGCATGAAATTTTCAAAGGTGTGATCATCCGTAAGAAATATGGAACCCGGTTCGCCCTTGGCGACCCTTTCGATAGCCTCCAAAGCCAGGGTTTGATCGGTAACCGGTATCCACTCCGAGAAAAACCTGCTCATGGAGATAAGTTCGTTGGCCATGCAGACCATTTCAAGACAAGATGTGCTTCCGTATTCCAGAAACCCCACATCGTGGATCAGGTTTGAACGAGACAACAGGGCGGTAATGATGGAAAACATGGCTTCCGCCCCTGCCTGGGCATCCATGACCTTTGCATCCGAAGCGCCGGCATATGCCCATATGGGCAGACCGTATATTTCGTCTCGCATATCCGCGAGTGCGGCCTGAGTGAGACTCCACTCCGGGCACCCGTACGAAACCACACTGGACTTCATATCCAGGATGCTGACGTTGGGACCGAAAAGAAACGGCGATCCTTTACTCACCATCTGGTGAACCACGAGTCCCACCAAATTTTCAGCGATTCCCAGCGCCATGGCCCCGGCGAGGGTGACCGGTGCTCCGCCGCCTGCGTTTGAACCGGACGGAAAGCAGACGGGAATCTTTTTTTCGGCACAGAACATCAGCCGTTCCATGACGTTTTCGGGAAAACATAAGGGGCTGATGGCCTCCGAATAATTTAGAATAAAGGGCTTTCTTTGAAGGGCATCTTCGCTTCCGGTCACCTGACATGCAATATCATATATTTTGGCGATGTCCTTACCGCTGTCCGCGATAAATACAATGGGTTTGTTGGTGTTTTTAACCATTTCGGCAAAAACATACACATAAATATGTTCGATGGGCACATCTTCAGGGTTACCCATTGACATGGCAAAAGCAATGTTCTCAAGTCCGTCCACCAGTCTGGCGAAGTTTTCGACGTCTTTTTTGACCGCACGCCGGCGCACACCGGTTTCCAGATCCAGGGTGAACGTAGCGTCTGAACCGGTTCCATAAAACGGGTTGCCATTGGCAAGGGGCATGGTTTTGTTCCCCTTTTGGTCATAAAGCGTTATTTGCGTCGGGGCGGATCTCAGAGCCTCTTCGACAAGGTAAGACGGCATCCGTAACCAATCATTGTTTAATATCCGGCATCCGGCATCCGCAAGCATTTCCCGGGCGCCGGGGTGCTCCATCTTAAAGCCCGTTTTATCGAGAATCTCGAGGGCCGAAGCATGGATTGCCAAGGTCTGGTCACGGTTTAAAACCTTAAGCCGAGGTTGAAATGTGGGAATCTCCAGAGGTTTCATGCTTTACTCCTTGTTTACAGGGTTTTCGGTTCAGGAAATGCCGAGTACCTTTTTTGCTTCAATCACGGCAGATCCCGCATCGGGCGCATAAGCATCCGCCTTGATTTCACTGGCGAAATTGGCCGTAACCGGTGCCCCGCCAATCATCACCATCACTTTGTCCTTGATCCCGGCTTTCCGGAGTGTCTCTATGGTTTCCCGCATGCCCGGCATGGTTGTGGACAGTAAGGCAGACATGGCCAGTATATCGGGTTCAACCTCCTGCACTTTTTGTAAAAACGTGTCCGCCGAAACATCGACCCCCAGATCCATCATGGTAAATCCTGCCCCTTCCATCATCATGGACACCAGGTTTTTCCCGATATCGTGCAAGTCTCCCTTAACGGTACCGATGACCACTTTTCCCTTGGACTTGAAATCTCCCTCCTGAAATTGCGGTTTGATCAGTTTTACACATTCTTGCATAGCTTTGGCGGAACGCAACATTTGCGGAACAAACATTTCGCCTTTGGCAAACTTGTCGCCAACCTGATCCATTGCAGCAATGAGGCCTTGATCAAGAACTTCATGGGCCTTTTTGCCCGCATCCATTGCATTTTGTGTCAGCATCAAAGCTGTTTGAATGTCCCCCTTGATGACTGCTTCATTTAATGCCTTAAGGTCACTCATGGTTATCTCCCCCTTTTGATAGCATGTTGCATATTAATATTGACGGTTTCGTAAAGAGTCCAACTTCTGCGTTGTGCTGCATTTCGCAATCATTCAACGTACGAAAAGTACGCCTCATGATTACAAAATTTGCACGCCTTGAATTTGAACTTTTTACGAAACCGTCTAAATCGGACTTTTTACGAATTCA
>CAZKDT010000101.1:0-8723 GCA_964551515.1 uncultured Desulfobacteraceae bacterium
CAATCTTTCATATATTGACAAAAACAATGAAAAGCGTCGACCCATCATGATCCACAGAGTCATCTACGGATCCACAGAGCGATTCTTTGGCATTCTGATTGAACACTTTGCAGGAAATTTTCCGCTCTGGATGGCCCCGGTACAGACGGTTATTCTTGCCATAAATGATGACCTTGTTCCCTATGCAAATGACATAAAAATAAAACTTGAAAAAGCCGGTCTAAGGACGGAAGTCGACAGTCGTACTGAAAGCCTGAAAAAAAAGGTTCGAGATGCTCAGCTAAATAAAATTCCGCTTATCCTGACCATCGGCAACAAAGAAAAGGAATCCGGGAGTCTTTCCGTCAGGACATTGGACGGTAAAGTTAGATTAGGAGTCACCCATGAAGAATTTTTAACCCGGTCGCTTTCACACATCCGTGAAAGAAAGCTTGATTTTGAGATTTTTTAAGCGTAATTTCTTATGACATGAATTCTGCATTAACTTTTTTTCGCTACCAAGGAACCAAGACACTAAGAAAGAATAACAAAATAAAACCCTTCGTGCCTTAGATTCAGTGTTAAAAAAGTTTTGCCACTAAAAGCAAAAAATTTAGAACTAAGGGTTCGCGAAGAAATAACTTTACATTTTCAGGAGTCGAGGCGCCCGCATGGCAAGGCGCGAGGAGGGCGAATAGCAAGCTATTTAACCGACGAGCAACGCAGCCAGGCGGGATGGATCGGCGCATCAAAATGTGAAGTTATTTTTGAGCGAGCCCTAAGCGCCTAAATTCATATTTTATGTGTAAAGGGATTATGAAATATAAATCCAGAACAATTATTTTAATAATGGCGGCATTCCTTTTTATTTTCATAGATGCGCCATCCCATGCAAGAATCGTAATGGATCAGATGGGACGTCAGGTAACGGTTCCGGATAAACCCCAACGGGTTATCGCTTTGGCTCCAAGTATTACGGAGATCATTTACGCCCTGGATCAGGAAAATCTTTTAAAAGGGGTAACCCTGTATAGTGACTTTCCTGCTGCCGCCATGGGTCTCCCCAAAGTGGGCTCTTATGTGCAGCTCAATTTGGAAAAAATAGTGGCGTTAAAACCTGATCTTTGTATCGCAATCAAGGACGGTAATCCCAGGGTAGCCGCCAACCGTCTGGAATCTCTTAATATACCCGTATATGCAGTAGATCCCAGGAATCTGGAAACGGTCATGCAAACCGTTCTGGAAATCGGTAACCTCCTGAATGCCAGTCAACGGGCCGACTTCCTCGTGCAGTGCATGCGGTCCCGGGTTCTTAAAGTTAAGTCCCTGGTGGCAACCGCCGGATACCGTCCCCGGGTCTTTTTCCAGATCGGTATTTCCCCTATTGTATCTGTGGGAACCGATACCTTTATCCATGAACTTATTGTTCTTGCGGGCGGAAAAAACCTGGCCCAAGGGCCGGTTGCCTATCCGCGGTTCAGCCGGGAACAGGTCCTTATCCTCTCTCCGGAAGTCTTCATTATCACCTCCATGGCTCGTGCCACGGTTTTTGAGAAGGTCAAGGCGGAGTGGAGCCGCTGGCCGGATATGCCTGCGATTCGAGATGATCGCATTTTTCTTGTGGACTCCAATTGTTTTGACCGCCCCACGCCGCGGTTGGTGGACGGTCTTGAGTTGCTGGTCAAACTCATACATCCCGAACTTTTTGATGAAACCCAGTGAAACCTAAAACGCCATTACTCCTAAAACGGCTGTCGGTTGTTTCCTTGTTTCTTGCACTCTTGTTGCTTACAGCAATGTTTTTAGGGATTTCCATGGGATCCACCATCAGTGGGATCAAGGTGGTTTTTCAAAGCTTGCTCAAATCAAAAGAATCAGACCCCATGCTCGATACCATCATCTGGCAGATTCGCTTTCCACGGGTTCTGCTGGCAGCTCTGGTGGGTGCGGCCCTTTCTCTGGGAGGTCTTGTTTTTCAGGCACTGCTTCGCAACCCCCTGGCTGAGCCGTACATTCTTGGAATTTCGGGAGGGTCGGCCATTGGAGCCATCATCGGAATCCTCATGGGATTCTCCAGATTTCCCGGGGTAAGCCTCATGGCCTTTGCCGGAAGTATCGCTATCCTTCTTCTGATTCTGGTCATGTCCTCAGGACAGACCATTCTTAAAAAAGATGCCCTCCTTCTTTCTGGGGTTATGGTAAACGCTTTCTGTGCGGCGGTCATTATGTTTCTTGTTTCCATGACCCAGGACTCCAGGCTTCATAATATTATTTTCTGGCTTATGGGGGATCTTTCAATGGTGGATATGGGCCATGTGGGAATACTTGCTGCAATACTTTGTCCCTGTTTTATCCTGATTTTCTGGTTTTCCAATTCCATGAATCTGCTGTTGATGGGCAAAGAAATGGCACAAACCCTGGGAGTGAACATAAAGGCGGTAACGGTTATCCTGCTGGTAACCACGTCATTTATGGTCAGCGCAACGGTTTCTTACTGCGGGCTTGTGGGTTTTGTTGGACTGGTTGTGCCGCATCTTCTTCGACTGGTTTTCGGTCCGGACCACCGGGTGCTGGTTCCGGCATGCGTCCTTGGCGGAGGCGCCTACCTTGTTTTTTGCGATGTATTGGCAAGGGTTCTTCCCAAACAGGGCGAGATGCCTGCAGGAGTTATTACCGCAATGATCGGCGCCCCCCTTTTTATCTTTTTATTAAAAAAAACCCGTCGATGATATGACCTCTCGGAAATTCTACAATTTTTTGGAAATAAAGGTGTTTTTTAGGATTATATTTTTAACCCGGACATGGAATATTGGAATGATGGAATATTGGAGTGATGACTTAAAGAAGATGATATTCCTCTGTTTGATTCCCGCCAAGAGGATTTTTACAATAACTCATCTTTCCATTTTCTCTATGATCTGTAAGCCCTACTGGCTGGAAGCAGAGCTGGAGGCCCCAGAACCCAACATTCCAGTATTCCAATATTCCAACATTCTAATTGTGTGCGAAGCGAGCAACCTTGGCGATACATGTTAAAAATCTGAATTATTATTATGGGGATTTTCCTGCTTTGCAAAATATTACCTTTTCTGTGGCAACGGGTAATTTTTTCATCATCATCGGTCCAAATGGTTCAGGAAAAACCACATTGCTGAAAGTGATGGCTGGTATTTTGAAATCTCAAGCCGGTCACCTGGAGATACTGAACCGTTCTGTTGATAACTACAGCCGCAAGGCTCTGGCACGAACCATTGCCTTTGTTCCTCAAATGATACCGGTGGATTTCCCTTTTTCGGTAACCGAAATTGTACTTATGGGTCGATCCCCCTACCTTGGCATACTGGGCCTGGAACAAGAAAAAGATTTGGAAATTGCAAAACAAGCACTTACTTTTACCGGCGTAGAGAATCTGGCACATCGGAAATTAGACCAGTTAAGCGGCGGAGAACAGCAGCGGGTCTTTGTTGCAAAAGCCATTTGTCAGGACCCCGAAATTATTCTTCTGGATGAGCCCACTGCGTCTCTGGACCTTGCTCACCAGGTCCGGCTCATGGATTTAATGGAAAAATTAAAAAATGAACGGGGAATTACCGTGGTTATGGTTTCCCATGACGTGAATCTGGCGGCAATGTATGGCGATCGGTTGCTGTTACTCAATAAGGGGGAAATCGTAAATCTGGGGGCTCCAGAAGAGGTTCTTACCTTCCAAACGTTGGAACAAGTTTATGGCTGCACACTCCTGGTGGACGAAAACCCCCTCGGCAAAACTCCCCGGGTTACGCCGGTACCCGGAAAATATATGACCTAAAAAAAATTGATGCAGAATTTAGGTATGAATATCGACAGGCAGGAAGCATAATAGGTTGGCATTCCTCGCAGGTTTAGCAGAATAAATTTATTCCAGATCATAATGGAGCATTAATGCCTGGTTCACCTGTATCATGATTTCTTCCGTGAGATGTCCCATGGTTTTGACAAGACGGATCTTATCCACTGCCCGCGTCTGATTCACCATAACCTTTGAACGGGCGTTTAACCCTGCGGTGCCGGATGGAATTTCCACCTCGAAAGAATACACGCGAGTAACATTAGAGGTAATCGGAGAGATAGAGATAATGGGAGAATAGGCATTATTTGTGTCGTTAGAAACCACAAGTGCCAGACGAGTTTTTCGAGCTTCAGCTCCCACGGTTGGATCAAAATTGACCAGAAAAATCTGTCCGCGCTTAATCGAGGCCATCATTTACGGCTCCTTCAAGTTCCTTGTTGATTGCCCGAATCTCGGTAGCTGCTTCCTGGTATTCGGCAGCAAGTCTTTGATCCCTTTTTTCCTTAACCAATCGCTTGATCGCTTCAGTGATAAATTGGCTCCTTTTTCTGGGTTTTGTTTCCTTAGACAGCTCAACAAAGACTTCCTTGGGGAGGCTGACGTTAATACGTATGGTGTCCATTGTGTTCTCCCAGTGTGTTTTTAAATGAATAATAACAAAAACTTTTTATATGTCAATATTATTATGCTTTGAATATCTTGTAAGAAATGAGTCAGCCGTGATCTTTCGACTTCTTAATGATGAAATCGATTTCTTTCTCGTAAATAATATTCTTGACCGCCATAACCCCTATACCGTCACGGGAGTCTAAAAAATTGAAAAAGGCAGTTGTTTGGGAAGGTGTCTCCAGATATGTATTACAAAATTTTATCAGATCGGTAAAACTTAAGAATTCAGGTTGTGAACCCGATGTTTTGTTCCTGTTCCGTATAGATTTCCTATACCTGCTTTGCTATCTGTCCGTAAACGGAGTTGTATCATTAAACCTTGCGGGGTATAAGATCCTGCCGATTTCATATATGCCGTCAAGCAGCCTCATTGTAGGCCGCGATACTATCTTCTCATCAATTATATAGACCTTCCCCTCCCTTACGGCCTTGATGGCCGAAAAGCCTCCCTCTTCCTTAATACGGCTTATCTTTGCATGATTCATGGGCCCGCGCTGCGCAAGATAGATTTCTATTTCTTTTGCGTGCGACAGGATACGCTCTTTTCCATAAGCCGCAATGTTCGTCTCTCTCCTGGCCTGTGCGTCATGGGCAACGTTTATCCCCCCGGCGCTTTTCAGGGCAAAGATGGCAATAGAAGATGGGGAAAAGGTCTTCATCTTGCTGTGGATGGCCTCAAAATAGACCTTCTTTTTTTTTGAAGGCGGGATGTCCTGTATAAGTAAATCAATTTTTTTAAGTCCGGCATGAAATGTTTTTATCATCTCATCTGCCTGACTTTCTTTTCCTGTCAGCATTCCCAGCTTCTTCCAGTATGAATACATCTCGTCCACGGTCCTTGGTTGCAGCGATACAACCGTTATTCCCGCTCTTTGAAGTTTTAAGACAAGGTTTATATACCCGTCGGCTATCATCGGTCTTATAATAACCAGGTCCGGACGCGCCGCAATAAATTTTTCCGCATCGTCATGATAAGTGAAAACAGGCTTTGTTGTTGCCCGGGGAGGATATGCTTCATTTTTTGAAACTCCGATTATCTCCTCATCAAGGCCCAGAGAAAACAGGTTTTCCGAATGGGCTCCATATAGAGAAATTATCCTTTTAAAAGGTGTTTCAATAACTATTTTATTACCGGATCTGTCTATAAAACTGTTCGTTTTATCTGATGCATTGAGGCCCGGCGTCAGAAGCAAATTTAATACAAACACACTTAATATCACTTTTTTCATGCCTGCGTCCTTCTCTTATATACCACCTGTTTTGAATTTGAGTACCCATCAAAATAAACTTTTGAATCCACTTGGAAGACATCTTTTATATTCTGTTCATTCAGGGCGTCATCAACATTCCCCTGAGACATTATTCTGCCTGCTTTCATAAAAACAACATTATCACAAAAAGCCGCTGCCAGATTCAAATTATGTAAGGCGGCAATAACGGTCCTCTTTTTCATCCTCACACTTTCCGCCGCCATATCCAGCGTTTTTAACGTATACTGTATATCCATATTGGATGTGCCTTCATCCAGTATCAAAACAGGTGTGTCCTGGGCAAACGCCCGCGCAAAAACCACCCGTTGTTTCTCTCCCCCGCTCAGTTCGGTGACGTATTTTTCCTTGAATCCGTCAATTTCCATCTTTTCCATTATCTCATCCACGATACTTACGTCTTTGGCCGAAGGAGAAGCAAACCTCGGAATATGAGGATGCCTGCCCATGAGTACGATTTCTCTTACGGTAAAGGGGAAATTAATATAAAAGTCCTGTGGAACCAGGGCGATCTCTCTTGCCAGCCTTTTTCTTTTGTATTCTTTTATTTCTCGACCTGAATATCTTATGGTTCCTGATTCGGGCGTTTTGTTTCTGATCAAAAGATCCAGAAGTGTGGTCTTGCCGCAGCCGTTGGGACCCACAATGCCATAAAATTTTCCCGGTTCTATGGTCATGGACAGATTATCCAGCACCCGGATTTTTCCATAACAAAAACTTATACGCCTGATCTCAAGAATCCTTTTTTTACCCATAGGTCTTTATTATACGCCTTTTTTTAAAAATATAACAGAAAAAGGGACCGCCGATAAGGGCGGTCAAGACGCCAATAGGCACCTCGGTTGGCAATACGGCCCTTGTAATGGTGTCGGCGCACAGGAGCAACGTTGCGCCGACAAGGGCCGATGCAGGTATCAACCGGTTATTATCAGGCCCCACAAAAAAACGCATTAAGTGAGGAATGATAAGGACCACAAAACCTATTATGCCGGATACGGAAACACATACGGCAGTAATCAGGGATGCTGTTACAAGAAGCGTCACTCTAACCCTGGTTGTCTCAATCCCGAGAGAGCTGGCAGATCGATCTCCCAGGGAAATTATATTCAGGTCACGCGCAAAGAATAGGCAGATCAAAAATCCTGTGGATACACAAAAAAAGGTCAAAAATACATCCGTCCAGGTCTTGGAACCAAAACTGCCCATCAACCAGAAAATTATTATAGAGACCTGTTCATCCGCCACATATTTTATAAAGCTTATTCCCGCAGAAAGAATTGCCGCAACAATAATCCCGGACAGGATAAGGTTGTTGGATGATGTCTGACCATCAGAAGAGGAGAGGAACATGACTGCGAACAAGGTTGCAACCGCGCCAAGAAAAGCAAACAACGGCACGGAGTAAATTCCCAGAAACGTCATATCCAGGACCAGGGCAATAGAGGCGCCAAAGGCGGCGCCGGCGGATATGCCCAGGGTATATGGATCAGCCAGGGGATTTAGTAAGATTCCCTGAAAAATGACTCCCGCAATGGACAGACCGGCGCCCACAATGGCTGAGGTTAATATGCGGGGCAGCCTCACGTCTATAATAACATAAGGGAAAACGCTGTCTATTCCCTTCAACAAATTGGAGATGCCGGTTATCCTGGCAAATACTACTTCTATCACCTGAGTCGGAGATATCTTTATGTATCCCATCCCCGTTGAAAGGACAATGACAACAACCAGTAAAAATATCAAAAAAAGGGTTTGGAGCCCTGGCGAGGCCCCAAACCTTATGTGTTTCACCATGATCTACAGCTCAATATTATTATCACTTGCAATATCTTTTATGTGATGGACATAGATCTTTGCAATATCGGAATTTTCACCAATTCCATGGATTACGGTAATAACCTTGATCCCCTTTGCCTTGATGACAGACTTCCATGAGTCATCTTCATCACCGGCCATATCGTTGTTTGCATGATCGCCGGCAACTATCATAAAAGGCTTCAGCACGACCTTTTTTATTCCCATGTGAGTGAGACCGGACACAACATTATCGAGAGAAGGAAAACCCTCGACAGTTCCAACAAAAATGGGTGTGTCGGGATACATCTTACGCAATGCCTGTTGAAATTCAACATACGTACCAGTGCTATAAAATTCATTCCCATGTCCCATATAGACAAGAGCCGCATTCTTTTTCCTTGCAAGCGCCACATCAAAAGCAAGGGCCTTTGCCGCTGGTATCAGGTCTTCATGGTAATCATAGCTTGTCCCGCATTTTCCCAGAAGGGGCCGCCCCAAAACCAGTTTCTTAAAAGGCATGAATTTGGCCTTTATTGTCTTTATAGAATTCAGCCCATTTACGTAAGATGTCAGATCCGTATATTCTTCGCCATAATAAATGTGCGTGGGCTGCACAATGATTATATTATACCCTTCATCCTGCAGGTCGGCAATAGTGGCAAGAGGGCCTTTAACATACAGGATCTCTCTCGGGATATTCTTATTTTCCGAAAGGAATTTCTTGTCATTCTGTCTTTTATGCCAGATATTCCTTATAATATTTGATGTAAAGGCCAGCTTCACCTTCACTTTCGGAAATGCCTTTTGAACTTCATCCTGGATATTTGTAATGGCTGCCAGGGCAGAAGGGTAACTCGTGCCGAAACCTGCCAAGACAATCGCTTTTTTATCCTTTTTTGGCCCCATTGCAAAAGAAGAAACAACCACTGCCAAAGACAAAACTGATGCAATAATTACAAAACTTAATTTTTTCATGTTTAATTCCTCCTTTTAATTTTAGCTCCTGATATAATTTATATTTGTTTTTATATATTAAAACTCAACAGCGAGCTGGGTGGTAATCAGATCCCTTTCATCATCATTCTCGAATTCTCCATGGAGATATTCAAGAGACAGGGATGTATTTTCAAACAGGCCATAGCTGACTGCCGCGCCATATTGATCTTCGGGAAGAAAATCAC